>CAZLFS010000009.1:0-2029 GCA_964559005.1 uncultured Candidatus Saccharibacteria bacterium | reverse complement strand
CGCTTGGTAACGGCTCTCAAACGACATGACCGACAACGTGAACTAAGGTTCACGAGAGCAACCAGGCTCACCAACACAGCAATGTGGAGGTGGGCCTGCTTTCGTTTTACAACCCTACAATTTCCCTTCCAATCTCTCCCACTTGACCAGCCATTTACCCTAGTATGGTTGATCGACCTGCGCACTTCGCCCTTAAGGCGATTTTTTGTTAAAATAAAAACCCGGAGCAATCCATTAATGGAACCGCTGGCGTCTAAAATTCGGCCGAAAAATCTGGATGAATTTATAGGACAGGAACACCTTGTCGGCGCAGGCAAACCGCTGAATCTGGCAATTAAAGAAGGCCATGTTTTTTCGTTTATCCTTTGGGGACCGCCGGGTGTTGGCAAAACGACACTGGCAAAAATTTACGCCAATTCCTTGCAAGCGAAACTTTATGAACTTTCTGCCGTTTCAGCAGGCAAGGACGATATTCGCAAAATTGTTGAAGACAATACTTTGCGCCGCGGTCCAAAAATTTTATTTCTGGATGAAATCCATCGTTTTAATAAAGCGCAACAGGATTTTTTGCTGCCTTATGTTGAAAAGGGGGATATTGTTTTAATCGGCGCAACCACCGAGAATCCGAGTTTTGAAGTTATTCCCGCGCTGCTTTCGCGCTGCCGCGTTTTTGTGCTCAATGAATTGAGCAATGAAGAGATGCGCAAAATTATAGAGCGCACCGGCATTGAAATGGACGAGGAATCTAAAGAATGGTTAATTGCAATGGCAAACGGCGACGCCCGCCAAGCGATTACCGTCCTAGAAAACGCAGCCAAGCTCTACAAAAAAATCGATGTCGAGGCGCTCAAAAATACTGTCCAAAATAAATTCTTGCGCTTCGATAAAAAAGGCGAAGAACATTACAACACCATCAGCGCATTTATAAAAAGCATGCGTGCCAGTCAGCCGGATGCCGCACTTTATTACTTGGCGCGAATGGTTGATGCTGGCGAAGACCCAAAGTTTATTGCCAGAAGAATGGTGATTTTTGCATCCGAAGACATTGGCATGGCCCAGCCAACAGCGCTAGTTGTTGCAAACGAGGTATTTAAGGCAGTTGAAGAAATCGGCCTGCCAGAAGCGGCAATTAACCTTGCGCACGGCACGGTCTACTTAAGCCTCGCACCAAAGGATAAAAGCGCTTATAACGCATATTTTGAAGCATTAGATGATGTTAAAAAGCACGGTAACCTGCCGGTTCCGCTGGAAATCCGCAATGCGCCGACCAAACTAATGAAAGACCTTGGCTACCACAAAGGCTACGAGCCATACACAAAGAACGACCTTTTGCCAGAAAAGCTTAAGGGCACGAAATACTTTAAGAAAAAAGAATGAACAGAAAACCAATTTTTTACGATCCAAACCAAAGGCGTTGGCCGCGTGTAAAGCGCGGGGTTTTTCTGCTTGGCTTTATTTTGACGCTTATTTTTGGCATTGGGATTTTTACGATCATTTCTAACCCGCGCTTGCAGGACCTTGCGCTGCACTCTACCACGATTTTGCCCAATGGCGGCAGGCCGATCCCGCCAAGACAGCGTGAGTTGCAAAAGCATCTTAAAGAAAGCATAAATGTTGATCAGTTTGCAAATAAATCAACGAGCCAAAAAAACAGAGAAAATGCGCCTGCAAAAAGCGTCGGTTTTTATGTCGATTGGGATGATGCGTCTTTTAGTTCGCTTCGGGCTAATCTTGATAATTTAGATATTGTCATCGGCGAATGGATGCATCTTGCCAATGCAGACGGTTCTATTATTGAAGATGATCCGGATCGGGAACAGCTCGCAGTTGATTACGTGCGCCAGCATAAGCCAGACACAAAATTAATCGTGCTTATTAATAACTATGGCAATGGCGGCTGGCAAACAAAGCAAGTAGAGCAAATGTTTGCATCTGAAACGGCGCGGCAAAAAAACATCCAGCAAATTCTCGCCTATGTTCAGCACCAGCAGATGAATGGGGTTAGTATTGACTATGAAAATTTTTCACC
>CAZLFS010000008.1:11099-13764 GCA_964559005.1 uncultured Candidatus Saccharibacteria bacterium | reverse complement strand
CTCGGCCAAATCAAAGAATGGATCAAAATGGTCGGCATTGATAAAAGCAAAGTGCATTATGTTGAAATTCCAGACGGCGATCGCGCGCATTATTCCAAGCGTACTGTTGATGTTGAGTTTGATTATCCTTTTGGCCAAAAAGAATTATACGGCCTCGCTTATCGCACTGATTTTGACCTGACTAACCACCAAAACATTTCCAAGCAAGATCTAATGTACCGCGATCCAGAAACAGGCGAGAAGTTTTTGCCGCATGTCATTGAGCCGGCGTTTGGTGCAGATCGTACATTCCTTGTTGCGCTTTTATCTGCTTATACTGAAATTGAAGGCGGCCGTACGACCACCACTGAATCTATAAAAGAGGCGGAAGTGGTTTTGCGCCTGGATAAAAAGATTGCCCCGGTGAAAGTTGCGATTTTGCCGTTGTCGAAAAAAGAAGAATTGAGCAAGCCGGCGCGCGAGCTCGCCAACCAATTGCGCAAAAAATGGTATGTCCAGTACGATGAAACGGCTTCAATTGGCAAACGCTATCGCAGGCAAGACGAAATCGGCACGCCATATTGCGTGACATATGACTTCGACACCTTGAACGACAAGAAAGTAACTGTTCGCGATCGCGACACAATGGCACAAGAACGAATAGCAATTGAAGAACTGGAAGCGTATTTGCAGGAAAAATTAGATTCATAAAATCATATCGTGCCCATTCGAAAGTAGCGCGATGGTAAGCTTTGGTAAGGACCGCATCTTTGCAGCCTGCGATCCGAGGCAAAGACTTATCGCGCGCTACCCGAATGGGCACTGATTATCACTTATGGTCAAACATTCTCGAAAAAAACTTCCCAACGGTATCAATGTTTTTACGATGCATGTGCCGGATGCGCAATCTGTGATGTTTACTGTGTTTGTAAAGGTGGGCAGCAGATATGAAACCGCAGATGTTTCCGGCATTTCACATTTCCTCGAACATGTTTTTTTTAAGGGCAGCCAGAACTATCCGAATCCGGTTGGCATTACATCTTTAATAGATGCAATTGGCGGAGATTTTAACGCTTCAACTTCAAAAGAATCTACGGAGTTTTACATCAAAGCGGAAAAACATCATTTTGATCGAATCTTTGATGTGCTCACCGATATGATTTTATTCCCGCTATTTAAAGAAGAGGAAATCGAAAAAGAAAAAGGCGTTGTCTTTGAGGAGATAAATTTATATCAGGATAATCCTGGCTCCCAAGTGGAAAGCAATCTTGAAAGCACGATGTGGCCGGGTTTGCCGCTTGGCTGGGAAATTCTTGGCAGCAGGCAAACAGTTGGCGCGCTGACGCGCGAAAAAATATTTGCGTATAAAGAAAAATTTTATGTTCCGGAAAACATAATCCTTGCCATTAGCGGCAATTTTGACCAAAAAGAATTAATGCAAAAGGTGCGCAAGACCTGGGGCAAAATGGAAAAAGTTAAAGCGCCTCCATTAGCGGAAAAAAACAATGACCGCCAAAGCAAGCCGCAGCTTGCCATTGATTATCGGCAGACCCAGCAGGCGCATTTGGCATTAGGTTTTAAGAGCTTTGGCCACGACCATAAAAATAACGTCCCAGCTTTATTGCTCGCTTCAATTTTAGGCGGTAGCATGAGTTCGCGCTTGTTTATGAATATTCGCGAGGAAAAAGGTTTGGCTTATTATATTAATGCTTCGAACACTAATTATTACCACACTGGAAATTTTAGCATTCATTCCGGTTTGCAAATTGAAAAAACTTTGGAAGCGTTGCGCGAAATTCTCGCCGAGCTGCGCCGCGTGAAATCAGATTTGGTTTCAGAGCCAGAGCTGCAGCGCGCCAAAGATTACATCAAAGGTAAAATGGCATTGGCGCTTGAGGACAATCATCGCAAGCTGGATTGGATTTACGAGCGCTTTGCTTTTACCGGCAAAATCCGCACTTTTAAGGATATGCAAAAGCAAATAGATAAGACCACTACTGCTGATTTGCAGCGCGTTGCTAACGAGCTGTTTGTAAATGAAAAGATGAACTTGGCTTTGATTGGCCCGTTTAGGAATAGAAGAGATTTCGAGAAAGAGTTATACTTTAAGAAGAATTTTTAGAGTAGCTACTAGCTACTAGATTCTAGCTACTAACATGCTTATTGGTTGCCACGTTTCCATTGCTGGAGGCTTTGAGCTTGCGCCAAAACGCGCTCACGAACTTGGTTGTGAGTGTTTTCAGATCTTTACCCGTTCGCCGCATGGCGGCAAAGCAAATCCGATTACGGACGCCGCAGCTAAAAATATGCGCGCGGCTATGCTGGAATACCAGCAAAAGGAATTTGTTGTGCACACGCCTTACTTTATTAATTTTGGTTCTACGGCAAAAAATATTTTCTACGGTTCGGTTTCCGTTGTTCGCGACGAACTGGAGCGCGCTTCAGATTTAGGCGCTCGTTTTTTGATGACCCATCTTGGCACTTTCCGCGAACTTGGCCAGGAGAAGGGTATGGAGCAGGTTATCAAAGGCCTTAACAAAGTTTTGGATGGATATGATGGATCGACAGAGTTTTTAATAGAGATTTCAGCAGGAGCTGGATCTATTATCGGCGACACCTTTGACGAACTTGGCGCCTTCGCTAAAGCTTTGCAGGGCCATAAGGGATTTGGCGGAATCTGTTTTGA
>CAZLFS010000008.1:0-11089 GCA_964559005.1 uncultured Candidatus Saccharibacteria bacterium | reverse complement strand
TTTTGATACCCAGCATGCGTTTTCATCCGGCTATGAAATCCATAGCGAAAGCGGCCTGCTCAAAACGTTCAAGCAATTTGACCAGGAAATTGGCTTAAGGTATCTGCGCATGTCGCACATTAATGATTCGAAAACCGAGCTTGGCGGCAAGCGTGACAGGCATGACCACATTGGCGACGGCCATATTGGCGAAGACGGCTTCAAGAATTTCCTCGCATTTTGGCAAGATTTAGAGGCAAAAATCAAAGAAGAAAAGCCTTTGATTTTGGAAACAGAACATGATAAAGTGAAAACAGACATCGGGAAGCTAAAAGCGCTTCGCGAATCACTGCTTCAAAGCAAGAAACCAAAAACAAATGGCACACGAAAAAAGAGAAATTAATATTTCCACCGGCACGCTCCTAAAAGTGGTGCTTGTCATTTTGATTTTGTGGTTTCTCTGGGCAATTAAAGATGTCCTGGTTTTGCTGCTTATCGCAGTAACTTTGGCCTCTGCGCTGGAGCCGCTTGCAGATTCGTTAAACCAAAAACACATTCCGCGCGCTGTTAGCGTCTTGTCGGTTTACATTTTTGCGATCGCTTTTGTCGGCTTTATCGGCTATTTGGTCATTCCGCAAGTGGTGGACCAATTCCAGCAATTGCGCGAAAACCGCGCTGACCTGGTATTTAAGCTCGAGCAGAACTTGAGCACCGTAAATGTTTTTCATTATAATCTCGCGGATGCGATTTCAAACAATCTAGATACGATTGCCGCCAAAGCAAAAGGCATCACCGGAGATTTTTACCAGCGCACGCTTGGCGTTTTTTCGGGATTGATTGACGCGGTCACTATTTTGGTTATTTCTTTTTATCTTGTTGCAGAAAGAAACGGCATGAAGAATTTCGTCATCACGCTGGTGCCAGGAGATTATCAGCAAAAAACAATTGCGGTGATTAATAAAGTGCAAAGGAAAATCGGCATGTGGCTGATTGGCCAGTTTATTATTTCTGCAATTATTTTTATGATTTCGCTGCTGGGCTTAACTTTGCTGCACGTTAAATTTGCATTAGTCTTGGCAATTCTTGCCGGTTTCTTTGAGCTAATTCCATATATTGGCCCTTTCATTTCTGCCATTCCTGCTATAATTTTTGCTTTTGTCCAAAACCCGCCGCTTGCTTTAGCTGTGGCATTGCTTTACCTGTTCATCCAAAAAACCGAAGGATACATTTTAGTGCCTAAAATTATGCAAAGGACAGTTGGTGTTTCGCCACTTGTCATTATGCTTGCTATTCTGATAGGATTTGAAGTCGGGGGAATTCTCGGCGTTTTGCTGGCTGTTCCGATTGTTGCCGCAGTTAATGTGGTCATCCAGGAATGGCGCACAGACAATGTAGCACATCAGTATTAAGTTTTTCTTAAATGAAATTTTATATTACCACAGCCATTGATTATATTAATGGCAAACCGCACATTGGTCACTCTTATGAAAAGGTGGCTTCAGATGTTTTGGCCAGGTATCATCGCTTAAAAGGCGATGACGTTTTCTTTTTGACTGGCACAGACGAGCACGGTTCAAAAATTGCAAAAGCAGCCGAAACGGCAGGCAAGCAGCCGCAAGAATTTGCTGATGAAATTGTGCAATCTTTCAAAGAAGCCTGGCAGAATCTCGAACTTTCCCCAGACCGTTTTATCCGCACTACTGACCCGGAACACCTGACGGTAGTTGACTATGTCATGACAAAAATGAAAGAAAACGGTTATCTATATGAAGGCGAGTACACCGGGCTATATTGCACTGGCCACGAAGCTTTCTTGAGTGAAAAGGAATTGGTTGACGGGTTATGTCCGGACCACAAAACAAAACCCGAAAAAGTCACTGAAAAAAATTGGTTTTTGAAAATCTCGGCATTCACTAATCAAATTATTGAAGCAATTGAGTCAGGTGATTTTATAATTTGGCCAGAAGAAAGAAAACATGAAATTCTAAGCTTGCTGCGCCAGGGTTTTAATGATGTTGCGGTAACCCGCCCGAATGTGAATTGGGGCGTGCCGGTTCCATGGGATCCGTCGCAAACCGTCTATGTTTGGCCGGATGCCTTAACCAATTACATTTCGGGTGTCGGTTTTTTGAATGACGAGCACACTTTTGAAAAATATTGGCCAGCGAACATGCACATGGTTGGCAACGACATTATCAAATTCCACTGCATTATTTGGCCGGCAATTTTAATGGCAATTAAGCTTCCGCTGCCCAAAGCAGTGGTTTGCCACGGCATGTTCACGGTCAATGGCCAGAAAATGAGCAAAAGCCTGGGTAATGTTATCAATCCAAATGATTGGGTGGCAAAGTACGGCCCAGACCCAGTTCGCTACTTGCTGATGCGCGAAGTGCCCTTTGGCCAGGACGGCGATGTTTCTGAAGAAAAGCTCAAAGCGCGCTATGACGGCGACCTTGCAAATGGCTTAGGCAACCTCGTTTCGCGCCTGACCAATATGCTCGAAAAATATGCTGATGGCCAAGTGCCAAATGTAGTAGAACCGGAATTTAATTTGGATGAAGTCAATACTATGATTGAGCAATTCCGCTTCCACGAAGCATTGGCAAAAATTTGGCAGGCAATTGCTTGGGCAAACCAATATATTGACCAAACTAAACCTTGGGAACTTGCTAAAACCGATCCAGAAAAAGCAAAAGAGGTGTTGTCAAAGTTAGCAGCGGAAGCTTACTTGATCGCCAAGGCTTTGGCGCCATTTATGCCGACAACCGCAGATAAAATCCGTAAGGCTTTTGAAGCGGAAAAGATTGTTAAAATTGAACCATTGTTTCCAAGGATTGAATAGTTTAGCATCAGAATATGCTTTTTGATACGCATGCACATATAAACTTCAATGCTTACGGTGAAAACTATAAGCAACTGATAGACCAGACTCTGGCGCAAGGAGTCTGGCTTAATAATGTCGGGACGCAGAAGGAAACTTCGGCAAATGCTTTAAAGATTGCGCGCGAATACGAGCAAGGTGTTTATGCGGTTGTTGGCTTGCATCCCGGCCACAGCACAGACCGTTATGCTGATGAAGAAGAAAGCACAATTAATGAAATCGAGGAGTTTGACTACAATTTTTATTTGGAACTTGCTAAAGATCCGAAAGTTGTTGGCATTGGCGAATGCGGCTTGGATTATTATCGCGTTCCGGACGGCATGAATATTGCTGAAGTGAAAGCAATCCAAGCACCGGTTTTCCGCCAACATTGCAAATTGGCAAAAGAATTGAACAAAACTTTGGTTATTCACTGCCGCTCCAGCAAAGACAACTTTGACGCTTACCAGGAAACATTGGCGATTTTAGATCAGGAAAAAGTGAAGCGCTTTGAAGTGCATTCTTTTACCACCAATTGGGTATTGTGCAAGCGTTTTTTGGATTTAGGCGGCTATATTGGTTTAAATGGTATAATTACTTTTGATAAAACAGGCATTTTGGAAGAGGTGATTAAAAATCTGCCTTTGGAGCGCTTATTGCTGGAAACTGATGCGCCGTACTTGGCACCTGTGCCTTTCCGTGGCAAAAAGAATGAGCCGGCTTACGTTAAGTATGTCGCGGAGCATATTGCCAAAGTTCGCGGCATCAGCGCAGAAGAAGTCGCGGAGATTACTACCAAGAATGCCAAAACATTATTTGAAATTAGAACCTAGGATCTAGTATTTAGTGCTAGGCGCGGAGCGCCTCCGTGCGCACTCTAGATACTAGCTACTACCATGAAGTACAATCCTGCCAAAATTGAAAAAAAGTGGCAAAAAAAGTGGGCAGAGCAAAAGGTCTACCAAGCTTCAGACCAAAGCGCTAAGGAAAAAAAATATATTCTCGTAGAATTTCCTTATCCGTCAGGCGCGGGCTTGCACATGGGCCATTTGCGTTCTTACACAGCAGCAGATGTTGTTTCGCGCTACTACCGTGCCAAAAATTTTGACGTCATGTTTCCAATTGGTTGGGATGCTTTTGGCTTGCCTGCAGAAAACTATGCAATCAAAATGGGCGCCCAGCCGCAAAAAATCACTGCCGAAAATATTAAAAATTTCAGAAAGCAGCTTGACTCGCTGGGCTTAAGTTTTGATTGGTCGCGCGAAGTTAATACCACAGACCCGGATTATTACAAATGGACGCAATGGATATTCCTGCAATTTTTTAAAGCCGGCTTGGCATATGAAGCAACCGCACCAATTAATTGGTGTCCAGTAGACAAAACCGGTTTGGCAAATGAAGAGGTTATTGATGGCAAATGTGAGCGCTGCGGTTCGCCAGTGGAAAAAAGAGATATGCGCCAGTGGTATTTAAAGATCACAGCTTACGCGCAAAAACTGATTGACGGCCTAAAAGATTTAGATTGGCCGGATCCGGTAAAAACCCAGCAAATCAACTGGATTGGCAAAAGCGAAGGCGCTGAAATTGAGTTTAAAATCACCAGCGAATCAGGCGAGGGCATGGTAACAGTATTTACAACCAGGCCAGACACTTTATTCGGCGCAACTTATTTAGTGCTCGCGCCAGAGCATCCTTTTGTGCAGGAAATTTTACCTGCGGTTGAAAATGACAGCGAAGTAAAAAAATATATCAGCAAAGCAAAAACAAAGTCCGATCTGCAGCGCACCAGCTTGGAAAAAGAAAAAACCGGCGTGCAGTTAAAAGGCATTTATGGCATCAATCCGGCAACCGGTGAAAAAATCTCGGTTTGGATTGCGGATTATGTGCTCGTTTCGTACGGCACCGGCGCGATCATGGCAGTGCCTGCGCATGACCAGCGCGACCGCCAGTTCGCGGAAAAGTATCACTTGCCAATTATAGAAGTGGTTGATTCAGGCGATAACCTTTGCAATTCCGGAGAATTCGACGGCATGCCTTTTGAATTGGCAAAAAAGAAAATCACTGCTAAGTTCGGTAAAGTGAAAGTGCAATATAAACTGCGTGATTGGCTGTTTTCGCGCCAGCGCTACTGGGGTGAGCCAATACCAATCATTCATTGCGAGAAGTGCGGGCTAGTGCCTGTTCCGGAAGACCAGCTCCCGGTTACTCTGCCAAATGTAAAAAAATATCAGCCAACTGGCACTGGCGAATCGCCGCTTGCGGCAATTGATTCCTGGGTTAACATCAAATGTCCGAATTGCAACGGCCCTGCTAAGCGCGAAACAAATACCATGCCGCAATGGGCTGGCAGTTCCTGGTATTTTTTAAGATACACTGATCCGCATAACGACACGGTATTTGCAGCTAAAGATAAAATGCAGCACTGGCTGCCAGTTGATATTTATTTTGGCGGCATGGAGCACACCACTTTGCATTTGCTTTATTCGCGTTTTTGGAATTTGTTTTTATTTGACCAGGGGCTAGTGCCAGTAGATGAACCATACAAACGCAGGCAGCCGCACGGCATTATTTTGGCTGCTGGCGGGGAAAAGATGAGCAAAAGCAAGGGCAATACTGTTGACCCGAAAGATTATGTAGAAAAATACGGCGGCGACACGACCAGAATGTTTGAATTGTTTTTAGGCCCGCATGACCAAGCGGTTGTTTGGAATGATCAGGGCATTGTTGGCGTTTACAGGATTTTGCAGCGCGCTTGGGATTTTGTCCAGAAGAATAAAAATAGCAAGGAGCCATCCTCGCCAAAAGCTGAAGCGGAAATCAACAAGCTAATTAAGCGCGTCCAGGAGGGAATTGAATCAACGCGCTTCAACACTGCTGTTGCCGCTTTTATGGAATTTGTCAATGCGGTTGCCGGCGAAAAAGTTTCCCAGCAATTGCTGCAAAGCTTTTTAATTGTTTTAAGCTTGTTTGCGCCGCATATTTCCGAAGAGCTTTGGGCTGCAATTGGCGCGGAGGGCAGTGTGGTTGCGCAAGCTTTTCCGGCACTGGACGAATCCAAAATTGTTTCTGATAAAGTACAGTTTGTCGTTCAGGTTAATGGAAAATTCCGGGCCAATGTTGATTTGCCAACCGGCGCAGCCCAGCCTGATGCGGAAAAAGCTGCGCTGGAAACCGCAACTGTCAGAGCCGCAATTAACAGCCGGCCGATCAAAAAAATAATTTTTGTGCAAAACAAATTAATCAATTTTGTTGTATAATCCATCCATGAATTACGCAAACATCCAGGCTGAAGACCCGGAAATATACGAGATTATCAAAGCGGAGGAAAAGCGCCAAAAGCAGGGTTTGGAATTAATTGCTTCAGAAAATTATGTTTCCAAGGCAGTTTTGGAAGCAATGGGTTCTGTTTTGACCAATAAGTATTCCGAGGGCTATCCTGGCAAGCGCTATTATGGCGGCAACGAAATTATTGACCAAGCAGAAAACACTGCCATTGACCGCGCGAAAAAACTTTTTGGCGCGGAGCATGTTAATGTTCAGCCGCTTTCCGGCGGCCCGGCAAATATGGCCGTTTATATGGCGCTGCTAAATCTCGGCGACAAAGTTTTAGGTTTGTCGCTTGATCAGGGCGGCCATCTTTCACATGGGCATCCGTTGAATTTTTCAGGCAAGCTTTACCAGATTATTCCGTATTTCGTGAAAAAAGACACTGAAACTATTGATATGGACGAAGTCGAAGAAATTGCGTTGCGCGAAAAACCAAAAATGATTTTAGCAGGCTTTTCCGCGTATTCGCGCAATCTCGATTGGAAGCGCTTCAAAGAAATTGCAGATAAAATCGGCGCAGTAACTTTTGCAGACATTGCGCATATTGCGGGGCTCATTGCTGGCGGGCAGCTGGAAAATCCGGTGCCACATTTTGATGTTGTTTCAACAACCACGCATAAAACTTTGCGCGGCCCGCGCGGGGCAATGATCATGTGCAAAGAGCAATTCGCTTCCGCAATCAATAAAGCGGTTTTCCCGGGCATCCAGGGCGGGCCGCATGACCATATTAATGCCGCAAAAGCAGTGGCTTTTGGCGAAGCGCTAAAACCGGAATTTAAAACCTATGCCGCGCAAGTTATTGCGAATGCAAAACGCTTGGCAAAAGAAATGGCTAGCCGAGGTTATCGCATTATTTCCGGTGGCACCGATAATCATTTGGTTTTGATCGATATGTTTGGCAGTAAAAATGTTACTGGCAAAGAAGCTGAACATGTTTTGGAAAGCGTTGGCATTTCTATCAACAAAAACATGATTCCGTATGATCCGCGCAAGCCGCTGGATCCTTCTGGCGTGCGCATTGGCACTCCCGCGCTAACCACGCGTGGTATGCAAGAGGATGAAATGGCAGTAGTTGCAGATCTAATTGATCGCGCTGTTATTAACAGGGACAATGAAAGCGAACTGAATAAATTAAAGCAGGAAGTGGTAGACTTCAGCCTAAAGTTTCCAGTACCAGGAATAGAATAATGCACAGGTATTTATCAATTTTGGATTATAAGGTTTTTTATGCGCTAAATTCATTGGCCGGCAGAAACGCCGTGCTTGATCAGCTATTTATTTTTTTAGGCGTTGATTTGGCGTACATTGTTGCAGCAGTCCTGATAATTTACTTTTTCTTTAATTGGAAAAATCACCAGGTTGTAAAAGGATACTGGCTTGCCTTGATTTCTTTTATTTTGGCAAGGTGGGTCATTGCCGAGGCGATCCGCTTATTTTGGGACCGGCACAGGCCGTATCTTGCGCACAGCGTTCACGAACTATTGAATAAGGGCAACGAGGCTTCATTCCCTTCGGGCCATGCTACGGCAATGTTTGCAATTGCGGCTTCGCTTTATTTTTATGACAAAAAACTTGGATTTTGGCTGTTTGTAATGGCTGTACTCACCGGCATTTGCCGGGTGATAATTAGCGTCCATTACCCAAGTGATATTCTTGGCGGGGCAGTTTTGGGTATAGCAGTTGCTTGGATGGTTGAGAAGATTTTTGCCAACAGGGTTCAGAACCTAGTTGCTTCAACACAGGCGGTAATTGAGCGATTATTCCCGTTTACAAAAAGGCGCTAATTCTGCTAAAATAAAGCTGTTTGGAGTGTTTTTGTTTTTTCCAGAATTTTACAATTTAGCCGGTGTGGCGGAACTGGCATACGCGCACGACTCAAAATCGTGTGAGATTACTCTCATGTGGGTTCAACTCCCACCACCGGCACCAAGAATAAGATAAATACAGAAATAAAATGTTTGATGATACAAATTTAAATCAGAATTCAAATCAGACTAATGAAAATAATTTTGGCGCGGCACACGAAGCGCCTTCTTTTGTTTCCGCACAGCCAACTGACCGCATTTCTTACGCAGACGCATCAGTCCAGGAAGTTGATATCAATCAAATTGTGCCAAATCCGTACCAGCCGAGAAAGATTTTCAACCAGGAATTGCTCCAAGAGCTTGCTGATTCCATAAAAGAGCATGGCGTCATTCAGCCGCTAGTCGTAAATAAAACGCCAAACGGTTATGAAATCGTTGTTGGCGAACGCCGTTTTCGCGCATCGCAGCTTGCCGGTTTGCAGAAAGTGCCTGTGATTGTGAAATCCGGCATGGAAGACCAAACCAAGCTCGAAGTCGCCTTAATTGAAAACATCCAGCGCCAGGAACTAAATCCAATCGAAGAGGCGCAGGCTTATGATAAATTAATGAAGCAATTTGGCCTGACCCAAGAAAAGGTTGCCCAAAAGGTAGGCAAATCCAGGCCAGCAATTGCAAACACCATCCGTTTATTAAATTTGCCAGCTGAAATTCAGCGCGGCATAGTTGAAGGAAAAATTTCCGAGGGGCACGCGCGCGCAATCCTTGGCTTAAGCGGCACTGAACGCCAGCTCGCACTTTTCAAAATGATTACTGACCAAGGATTGAATGTTCGCCAAGTTGAGGCTAAAGTTCGCGAATTAATGGCGCGCCCGCGCCTAGAAGCTGCAGGCCCAGATCCGAAAACCATTGCCATTGAAAATGCTTTGCGCAGCAAACTAGGCACAAAGGTTAAAATTGAGAAAAAAGGCCGCGGCGGGAAGATAATGATTGAATTTTTTTCAGACGAAGAGCTTGATGAATTAATTGGGAAAATGTCGGCCGAAGGGGATAACAACAGCTATTTCACAGTTTAATTGTTGACTTGTCAAGCAATTTATAGTATAGTATAAACTCGTTACGTTGTAAGTCGCACAGGAGGATCGATGAAGCACACAGCAGCGGTAAATTCGGCGGTTGATGGGCCATGTGCTACGGGGATCACACACAATTTTACTGCGGAGGACGAGGCAAGTAATTCAGAACAGGTCAGAGAAAGACAGCTTGTGAAAGTGCGTCGCGGGGCAGTGGAACGCCAGCTTCGCAAGGAACGTGATAACTTGTTAAGAGTTAATCGGACTTCGGCAGAAGACGGCGAGCTGGCTCAAGCAGAACAGAATCAGCAGGGGCTGGTAAGGAAATCCGCAGCAGAGAAAATCACACGAATTTGTGTTGAGCACGAAGACCTGATCCGGCAAAAGCTGCTGGACCCGAAGCTTCTCCGTGAACTTCGCATGTACGTGCCCGAAGATCTTCGGAGGTTCATTACAGCAAAGTAGTGAGGTCCTATGCAGTACTACCAGATTGACTTTACCAGGCAGCGGTTGGAAAAACTGCTTAGGGTCTTCCTCGGCAATCGGCGCAGCACACATGCAATGAAGCGCATCGTGTATAGCGCCTGGGAGATTGAGCAGTTCGCAAGAGCACATCCGGAGTTGTTCGAAAGCGGCGAGCTTGAGAGCGTCCGAAAAACAGACGCTTACATTGAGGTCGCTGAACTAGTAGAGAGGTTCGTCCGCTCACCATCGCCTCCGGGGATGGACAGGCGCTACAACTACTCCAGCCTGGCTCAACATACCACCAGGGGTACAGTGGAGGAGATATGACATCCGGCGAAGAGCCTGGCTCCGGGCAAGTAGTCGCGGATTTGCTTCAATTTGCAGCGAGAGCTGCGGGCAATCGCGACGAGAGCATCCGGTTCGTCTGCAAGGTTGAAGGAATGGTCAAGCATTTTCCCGACCTCTTCAACGCGAAGCAGCTGCACATGCTCCGAGCAAGCCGAGTCTACGTGGAAGGCTCGGCATTCTGCGATCAGGCAAGAGATACCCACGGCGGAGTGAAGGCTCCGGCGACGAGCTTCACACCGCAACCGGTTCCGCGGAAGGCCCGCACCGCGTAGCTAGCTGTGTACTGTGCGCAACAAAAAGGCGCGCTCTCATTGAGAGCGCGCCTGTTCTTTTTTATTTAAGCTTTTACAGTAGCTTTTCTGTTTTGGGTCTTAATGCAGCTGGCACATGCTTTTACTCTTTGGCCATCAACTCTGGTCCACTGTAAATTTGGAAGCAGTCTTCGAATTGAAGCGCGCATTGAGTGGCTTCGCTTGATAGTCTTGGAATAGCCTTTGCCGCAGATAGCACACATTCTTGGCATAAATAGGTCAGTTAAAATTTAACTATTGCATTTTATCAGATATTGATATAATTATCAAGTATGACTGGAACAGGCATTGTTATTTTCTTAATCATTTTATTATTCTCCGCCATCTTACATGAAATCGCGCATGGCGCTGTGGCAGAGTATTTTGGCGATGAAACAGCCCGCTACATGGGCCGCATCACCTTAAACCCGATCAAGCACATTGATCCTTACTTTACTATTTTAATTCCTCTCATTTTAGTGCTGTCAGGTTCTCCGGTGATTTTCGGCGCAGCCAAACCAGTACCGGTTAATTACTACAATCTTCGGAATTTCAGATGGGGAGTATTTTGGGTTTCGATCGCCGGAATTTTAACGAACTTATTTATTGCTTTTGCGTTTAGCTTGCCACTGCGTTTCGGCCACGTTGCTCCTGCTATTCACGACCTATTCATAAGCATTGCCGAAATAAATATTTTTTTGGCAGTTGTGAACATGATCCCAATTCCGCCAATAGACGGTTCGAAAGTTTTAGCGTCCTTGCTGGGAGAGCGCGCAATTAATTGGATTATGTCTATCGAAATGCGCGGTTTGCTCGGTATTCTGCCGTTCATGATTTTAATTTATATTCTTTTCAGCAGCTCTGGATTTCAAAATATAATGCTGCCGATCGTAAACTTCTTTTTCCGAATTTTAGGCATTGCCTAGCGAAATGAAAACGGCCTCG
>CAZLFS010000007.1:0-15769 GCA_964559005.1 uncultured Candidatus Saccharibacteria bacterium | reverse complement strand
CTTTTCCGGACCATTGCCTGCGCTTAGCGGCGGCACAATTAGTTCTGGTGTCTCGCTCATAAATAAATTATAACACAGTGTGCTTAAAAGTTAACTTAAGATTATAATGAAAATGCATAGAAAAGTAAAGACTGGCGAAACAAAGACAAAATTTAAAAATGAGCTTAAAGGTAATCCATACAAAAAATCTGCGCTGGATTGATATCATCAATCCGGGTGAAAAAGAGCTTGATATGCTAAAGACGCATTACAAGTTCCATCCGCTTGATTACGAAGACGTCCTCTCAACCTCGCAGCACGCAAAAATTGAAGACCGCAACGATTATAAATTTTTGGTATTGCTTTTTCCCTATTTTAACCAAAAGACGCGCGAAATTCTGCCGGCAGAAGTAGATTTTTTTATTGGCAAGGATTATTTAATTACGATCCACGACGGCTCAATGCACACCATGCTTAACGCTTTTGAAAATGCGCACAAGCACGATGCGATTCGCAGCGAGTACATGGGCAAAAATTCCGGTTACCTTCTTTACCAGCTTTTGGAATTCCTCTTCAAGCGCAGCTTCCCTATTCTCGACCACATCAATAAAGACATGACCGGAATCGAAAAAAACATTTTCGGCGATTTAAGCATCAAAATGCTCGAGGAAATTTCACTGATGAAGCGAAATATTATTGATTTTCGACGTATCATGAAAACGCACCATTTGATCATCAAACGCTTAATGAACAAAAAAGACGCTTATTTGAATTTCCACGACAGCAAGGATTATTACGCAAGCGTTTTGGATCAGGCGGAAAATATTTGGGACATTCTTGCTATTCAAAAAGAAACAATTGAGGCATTGCAGGATGCAAATCAATCTTTGGCAACAAACCGCTTAAATGACATTACCAAAGTTGTCGCGATTTTTTCAGCAGTGTTCGGGCCAGCAACAATTATCATGTTTTTATTCGGCCTAAACGTCAACGCAATTCCTTTGAAAGAGGATCCCTATGCTTTTTGGATTATCCTGGGCATGGCAACCGCCGCGTCCTCTTTAATGCTTGCTTACTTTAAACATAAGAAGTGGTACTAAACTTTATGCTTTTTGTGTTAAAATATCCTTATGCAATTAAGGATATTTAATACTTTGGGCCGAAAATTGGAAGAATTCCGGCCCGCAGATAAAAACGAGGTTCGGCTTTATACGTGCGGTCCGACTGTTTATAACAATGTCCATATTGGCAACCTTCGCGCTTATATCTTTGGCGACATTGTTAAGCGCGCTTTGGAATTCAACGGCTTTGATGTTAATTGGGTAATGAATATTACGGATGTTGATGACAAAACAATTGCCAACACCATTAAAGAATCGGGCGATTCTGCTGGAGTTACTGATTTAAGAAAATTCACTGACCGTTACTTTGATACTTTTATTGAAGACTTAAAGCGGGTAAACATTAATCCCGAGGATATTTCTTTTGTTAAAGTTTCCGATAAAATTGCGGACATCCAGGAATACATTGTTGCTCTAATAAAAAAAGGCTATGCGTATAAAGCTGATGACGGCTCGACTTACTTTAGCATTGAAAAATACCAAAATGATTTTGGCGATTACGGCGCACTGGTCGGGCCAAAATTTTTGGCAGGCAAGAAAATTGGCGCGCGAGTTAAAGTTGATGAATACAACAAAGAAAATCTTTCAGATTTTGCTTTGTGGAAGGCGTATGCTGATGATGATGCCCAAATTTATTGGGATCACCCGGTTCTTGGCCGCGGCCGCCCAGGTTGGCACATTGAATGTACATTAATCAATTATTCTAAATTCCCGAATGGCACAGACATCCACACTGGCGGAGTTGATTTGATTTTTCCGCACCACACTAACGAGACTGCTCAAGCAAAGCCGATTTACCAGCCATTTGTTAAATACTGGCTGCATTCGGAACACATTCAAATGAACGACCAAAAAATGTCCAAGAGTTTAGGTAATGTTTGGGTGCTCAAAGATTTGGAAATCGAAGGCGTTGCTACTGGCTTGTCGCTGCGCTATTTGTACTTGCAATCGCATTACCGCAGCAAAGTTAATGTTACGAAAGAAAGCTTGGGCGCGGCTAAAAGCGGATATGAAAATTTGGTTCGGCAAATTGGTTCACTGAAAACGCAAATTTCTGATGCGGGCCCAACTTCTGTGAAAGCAAACGCAGAATATATTGCAAAGTTCAAAAACGCTTTAAATGATGACCTTAACACTGCTCAAGCAATGGCGCTGATGCAAGAGGTGCTTGGCTCAAGCTTAACAGCAGAACAAAAGTTGGCAACTGTCCTGAAGATGGACGAAGTGCTTGGCTTAAATTTGGAAAGCGCAGAAACCGAAATGAATATTTTTTCTGATTTGCCAGCTGAACTAAAAGAGCTTATTTCAAAACGCCAGCAGGCCAAACAAAACAAAGATTATGAACTGTCAGATAAGCTTAGAGCAGAAGCTGAAAAAATGGGTTACAAACTCGTGGACACTGCTAAAGGAACTGAAGCGTACAAACTGTAATATGCGTGCTTCGCTATAAAACCTTGCCAGGAGCGAGGTTTTTTTGTAAAATATGCAAGTTATGTCTTTTTCCTGGTCCACAATCAAAAAACCCGTAGTAGCACTAGCGCCAATGTCTGGAGTCTCGGATATTGCAATGCGTGTCATGGCGAAGAAATTCGGCTCTGACTTGCTATTTTCAGAGTTTATTTCTGCAGCAGGGTTATTCTATAAGCAAGAAGAAAACGAAAAGAGCTTTATGCTCGCCCGCTTCATGCCAGAAGAACGCCCGTTCATCATCCAATTATTTGGCAATGACCCGGCGCACTTTAAAGTGGCCACAAAAATCCTGAAAGAAAATTTTAATCCGGACGGCTTTGACATTAATTTTGGTTGCCCGGCAAGATCAGTGGTTAATTCCGGGTCTGGCTCTGCCCTATTTTGTGAACCGCTCAAAGCTAAAGAAATAATTGAGACAGTTAAAGAAGCCAGTGGCGGCTTGCCAACTTCGATTAAATTGCGCGCCGCTTTTAAAAATATTTCTGTTTTAGATTTTATCGAAAATATCAAAGGAGCGCCATTTGAAAATGTCACTTTACATATGCGTACTTACGAACAGCTGCACACTGGCGAACCAAATTGGAATGTGGCAAAAGAGCTGAAGCAAAGGCTGACTGTACCGCTAATTATTAACGGCGGATTAAACAGCGCTGAAAAAGCGAAAGCAGCATTAGAGTACACGGGTGCTGACGGCGTGATGATCGCGCAAGCAAGTTTAGGCAATCCTTTCATTTTCAGAGAAATAAAAGCTGCGCTGAATAATCAGCCAATACCGATTACAACCATGCAAGAAAGAGTGGCAGCAGCCTTTGAACATGCGCAATTAATGGTTGAAACAAAAAGTGAAAAACATGGCATTGTTGAGATGCGCAAACATTTGGCCTGGTACTTCAAGGGTTTTGCTGGAGTCAGCGAATTGCGGGGGCAATTGGTGAAAATCAATTCTCTTTCAGAGCTAGAAAGAGCCCTGGCTACAGTTGCTTAAGCAAAAATCTGCGGGTTATTTTCACGTATGCTCGAAAACTCATCTCGCCCAAGCACGATATGGTCTAGCAATTCAATGCCAACAATTTTGCTTGCATCATAAAGCTGATTAGTGACAACGTAATCCTGGTCTGATGGCTGGCTGCTGCCAGAAGGGTGGTTATGTGCCAAAATGATTTTTGAGGAATGATTCTTAATTGCTGAATTAAAAATCTCCCGCGGATGCACCAAAGAGCTGTCTAAAGTACCTATAGATACTGTTTCTGGTTTATTGATTAGACGGCCGCGCACGTCCAGGCAGAAGAGCAGCAAATGCTCTTTTTTCTTATCTTTAAGGTAATATGAAGCCATTCTGTACGCATCGACACTCCTTAAAACAGCTTCTGACATAGGAGAATCATCTTCAAGTTGGAATCTTTTGCCTAGTTCAAAAGCTGCCTTAATTTGAATCGCCTTGGCATAACCGATGCCATTAATCTGGCAAAGGTCCTGGATGCTCGCCGATGATATTTCTCTTAACGATTTGTAGCGCGTCAGCAACTGTTGAGAAATAGTGAACACGGAATCGTGTCCGCTGCCTTTGCCTAAAACCAGCTCCAAAAGCTCGTGCAAAGATAAAGAATGAGCGCCCAATTCATGCAGCCGCTCACGTCTCTCGTATTTTGGTAAATCTCTCAATGTAAAAGACATTTCAACCCTCCGAATAAACCTGCTCTAATTTCCATTGTAAATTTTTGGTATTAAAAGCAAGTTTGAAAAAATTAACGTTATCCGAAACTGAAAAATAATGAATTAAGGAATTGCCATCCATTACCTGATGGACCATATTTATATTTTTAATTTTATAAATACGGCCTTTCCACTTTAGGATTTTCGGCCAAACCCCATTCTTCTTAAAAACAGTGATCACTTCGACGATCTCATCAATATCTTCAAGCATAAGCCCCCTACTTATTAGCAAATATGACTCCACGAAACTCATTGTTTACTATTAATGGCACGCCTTGTAGGTTGGAGATTTGCGCACTCAAGCGCTGAATTGGGCAATCATGTGTAAAATTTCCATTGACGCAGTGCGCGCAAAGCCTGTGAATATTTTTGATTATTATGTCTTTAGTTTTTTCTAATTCTGACATATGTTTACTCCAAGTGTCTTATGACCCCAACGACCTTGCCTTGGACAGTCCATTCGTCTTGAGGATAAATATTTTTATAATTATCATTTTCTGGTTTTAAATAGGCTCGGCTCTGAATTTTTATAAATCTTTTGACAGTTGCCTCATCATGCAACAGCGCCACAACAATGTCCCCATTTTTTACGTCTTTAGTAGGCTTAACTATCACTAAATCATCTTCAAATATGCCGGCATTTTTCATGCTGTCGCCTCTTACCCTTAGCAGAAAAACGTCTCTCCGGTTTTTAACTAAAGTTTGAGGCAGATTGACCCAGTCTTCAATATTCTCTTCTGCGAGCGTAGGCAACCCGGCTTGGATCGATCCCAAAATTGGAGCCAGAATCATATCTTTCTGCATCGACTGTCCTAGACTTTCCAAGACTTTAATACCTCTGGCCTTTCCTGTTGTTTCTATGTAATCTTTTTCCTCCAACTGATTTAGAATCTTAGCCACAGCATTTTTAGACTTTACTTTCAAGAACTGCGCCATTTCCGAAATAGAAGGAGGCAAATGTTTTTCTCGAATTTCCGAAATAATGAAATTCAACAGTTTAAATTGTTTATCAGTTAATTCTTCTCTCATAACAAAATAATAGTAAACGATCGTTCACCATCTGTCAAAACCGCAAATTTACTAGGAAAATCAAAAGGCAGCTTTCAATTATCCACAAAAAAAGACGTTAACAAACGCCTATTCATCTTTTTCACCCGCGCAAACTTTGCACAAATCCGGTTGGCTGGATGATCGGTTTTGGAGTACCAGGCGATCACCACACACAGCGCAAGTATCGCCATGATTTTGGCTGTCAAAATCTGACATATTTAGCTATTAATTATTTTCTAGCTAAAAGAAAACTCACGATATTCGCCACTGATTGCCAAATATTCTTTAAAATTGGTACTGAAGCCGGAAGCAATATGACCAAAAGAATAATGTAAATAAAATCTTTTTGAATTACCTTAATGATCCCATAAATTATCAGAATCGCCAGAATGAAAGAAATTAAAGGATGGATTGGCGCTGGGAAATAGTTTAAAAATTGGTTGTAAATGTTAATTATTGAATCCATAAGCATATTATAAGCAATTTACAAATAATCAACAAATTTTGACTATAAGCCCGGCTGATGCCATAATTAATTTACAAATGCCTAAAGGAGGCATTCCCACCCGTTCCATGGAGGCTGAACGTGCATCTCGAGACTAGTCAGCGGCTGGAAAGCGTTCGCGCGCTTTTCCGGGGCCAGCACTGGTACCAGAATGCCCCGCCCAACGTTCGGCAAGAGAACAGTTTTCTCGCGGACATCCCCCTGATGGAACTGATCATCGAGCAGCTCAGCGCAGCCGATGCCATCTGTCTCGACGAGAAAAAAGAAATGGTAATTGGCAGGTGCCGGTTCGTCTCTCTCCGCTACACCGACGCAACAAGCGCCAGCAAGCCACTCACCCTCGGTTTGCGTGACGGCAGATGGGAAGTCGTATCGGACGCGCCCCCAGAGCACATTTGTGTTTTTACCTGGATCGACCAAGACCTGGAGTGCGCCAATCCGATCACTGCGTAGCAAAAGGCGCAGGAGCTGTTTTTTAGCTCCTGCGCCTTTCTCAACAATAAAGTTATTTCTCCGCTAAAATCAAATGATCGTTTTCAAACACATCTTTCATAAAACGATCAAAAATATTTTTGCGCTGTTCAAACTCATTCTTCGTGAAAACTGCATAATTAATTTCCTGGCCCATTAATCTTTCGGCAAGTTCAACTAATGAGTGCGTCCTGTTCTCACGCATTTTCCCGATCAACACTAAATCACAACCTAAATGCGGATTGCCTGTAAACACTCCTGTTAAAACTGCGGTGCGCAAACCGGCAACCCTTTTCGCAAACTTTCCCAGCTCGTCGTCAACCCTTCTCGGCTTTAAATTATATTTTAATTTTTGCATCCCCGGGAAAGACTTATTGATCCTAAAATATTTGCGGCCTTTCTTAGTGAAAGCCTTCAGAAAGCCTACTTTAACAAGCGAATTCAAATATAAATTTAAGCTCTTTGAGCTGAATTTTCTTTTTAATTCACCTTGAAAAAAGGCCCGTTCTGGATTTGCCAAAAAAAAGTACACAATCTTATAAATTGTCTTATTCTCCAAGAGCTCTTCAATCATGCCCAAAATTATAGCATAATCCCGCTTTTTGTTGAATATTTGGCTAATTTATGCTATTTTAATACGGCAAATGGCGCACATCGAAACACAAATTGGGCAAATTTACATTTCCGACAAAAAACTTTCAAAAAGCTTTGTTTCTTTATTTTCTGAAAAAGTGCTTGAAACCGATTCAGAAATTTATATGCTCCTGGAAATACCAGTAACAAGAGCTTCTTCTGAAAATCAATACGAAAAAATACCAATTATGTTGGCTAACTCATTGCGCAGGAGCTTTCGTAAAAGCAACAATAATGCTTTTGAGAATGCCATCGCCTACATCAACGACGATCTTGCGCGCTTGGCAGCCGACGGGCAAACAGCATGGGTTGGAAAATTAAGCGCTTGTATTGCAGTACGCCAAAACGAAAATTTATATGTTTCAGCCACAGGGAAAATGCACGCTTACCTATTCAGGAATAACCAAGTAACCTCAATTGCAGAATCGAGCAATAATGGCAATCCGCTGAAAACTTTTGAAAACTTTGCGCTTGGCAAAATTTCAAAAAAAGACAAAGTGGTTTTCAGCACCACGCAGCTGTTTAATTATTTAAGCATTGAAAGATTCAGAGACTTACTGCAGCAAATGCCTTTGGCGGACGCTTGCGCAGCAATTGCTGACCAAATAAAAGACCAGGCAGATCATTCGATTGCCTTTGGTACCTTAATTCTGGACTTTAGCAACACTGTAAAAAACACAGCCGGGGCAGAACCGGCGATAGTGCAAACAAATCCGCCAAATGAAAGACCAACCCGGGCAGCAGCAATGTTCAGTGCGCTTAATCTCAAAGGGTTCGCGCCAAAATCCTCGTTTTCAAAGCTAAAAAACAAAATCCATATTCAGTCACTTACCATCCCCAAAGTTAGCTTTAGGGCAATTAATTTATCGGAGTTCAAAAATTACAAAGAACTGCCGCGCATAAAAAAGTTTTTTTTATTTAGCGCTGCGGCATTTCTTGTAGTGTTGCTGGTAAGCATTGTCGCCTTGGCGCACGCGAACAAAGTTAAAAAGGCCAACACTGCGTACAACAACCAGCTGATCGACGTGCAAAACAAAATAAACGACGCGAATACTGCTTATATTTACAAAGACATGACTAAAGCGCTTGCGCTTATCCAAGCAGCAAAAAACGAATTAAACTCTTTGCCTAGAAACCCGGATTTTGAAACACAAAAATCAAAGCTGGCAAAAGAGATTAATGATCTTTCGGACAGCCTTAACCACGTACAAAAATCTTCGGCTTCAGAGCTGGTTACTTACACAGGCGCAAGCATTGATCAAATAAAAAGCTCGGGAAATTATTTATATTTGGTTAATAACAGCAGCGGCCTGATTGTGCCATATAATCTCAAAACTAAAGCGCTTGAACAGGACTTTACCATTCAAACCGCCAAAATTGTCAAAATCGCAGATGACTTAACTATTGAAGATAATCAAGGCAATCTTTATAAACTTGATCCAAGCAACAAAACAGCAGCCAAACAAAATGGCCATCTCGCCGCAAACACGATTGGTTTAGTAACATATGGCAGTCCCGTGAAAGCATTTACCATCGATAAAAGCCACAACCAGATTATAAATGCACAACTGGATACAGCTGGCGACCCAGGCAATTACCTAAAACAAAACGAGAACCTTGGCAATTCTTTGGATCTGGCTGTAGACGGGGCAATCTACATCCTAAACAAAGATAATGTCAAAAAATTTGTTTCCGGAACAGAAAAACCTTTTGCAAACAACGGCTTTTCCCTTGGCGATGGCGCCGAAATATACACGAATAAAAACTTTAACAACATCTACCTGCTTGACCCGGCATCAAAAAAAATAATAGTGCTGGACAAAAAAGGCAACCTTAAAAACCAATACAGTTCTGACAAATTTACAAACCCGCGCGACTTTATAGTTGATGAACCGAATAGAATTATTTACATCCTTAATGAGCAAACGGTTTTAACGATCCACTTATAGCCGCAAGTCCATAAGCATTTTTGAGCGTAATTCCAGAAGCGCGTTCCGTATTCTGGATTTTATTTTTCTTTCTGTTGTTGCGCATCTTTTTGCAATTGTGCTAGTGCCATATCCCGCGATATAATGCAAATCCAAAACCTCTCTGGAGCTTTGCCGCAATTGGGAAAATTTTTTAATTAGATTCTCTCTGCTGATTTGAGAGTCAAAGCAGTTTTCGAGGTCTTCTTCAATACAAAGATTTAAATGCATTTCTATTGAATCGCTGCGCGGGCTTCGCAAATAACTGCGGCAATTATTTATAGCAATTTGGTAAAGCCAGCTTCTCCATTTTTTGCCTGTATTGAACGTAGACAAGCCAAAAAAAGCCTTCACAAATGTTTCCTGGACAATATCCTCTGCCTCGGCCTTTGAAAAATGGAACCTGTTGCAAATAAAGATTAGCAGCGGCGCAGAATAACGGTCCATTAACAAAGCATATTTGCTGGAATCGCCGAACACCAGCAAAACAATTTGTTCATCCGTAAGATTGTTTAAATTAAAATCCCCCATGCCACGGATTGTAGCATAGGGGGATTAAATTCAGATTAAAGAAGCTTATTTCAAAGTTACTTTTGCGCCTGCTTCTTCTAATTTCTTTTTCATTGCTTCAGCATCTGCCTTAGCAACATTTTCCTTAACTGCTTTTGGTGCGCCGTCAACAAGATCTTTTGCTTCTTTTAAGCCGATTCCGGTAATTTCACGGACGACTTTAATGACGCCGATCTTATTTGCGCCAGCATCAGCCAATTCAACTGTGAATTCTGATTTTTCTTCAGCTGGTGTGGCGGAAGCGCCGGCGCCGGGCATTGCACCCATCATTACTGGTGCGCTTGCTGAAACGCCAAACTTGCTTTCCAAAACCTTAACCAATTCTGAAAGTTCCAAAACTGAAAGCTTTTCGATTTCGCCTATCAAATTTTGGAATTTTTCAGGAACTTGTACTTGTGTATCTTCTGCCATATTAAATTCCTTTCTTATGCTTTAGATTCTTTAATTGCATTAATAACGTAAACCAAATTGCGCAAATTGCCTGCCAAAACGTTCACAAAGCCGGACACAGGAGCATTGATTGTGCCAACGAACTTGCCGAGCAATTGCTGTTTGCTTGGCAGCGAAGCCAATGCTTTAACCTCTGCAGCAGAAATGACCTTGCTATCCATGACGCCCAACAAAATTTGGACGTTTTTGTTCTCTTTGATGAAATCATTGAGAATTCTTGCTGGAGCGACCTCATCTGTCTTTGAAACTGCAATAGTAATTGGGGCTTTGAAATCAAAGGAGCTGATATCAACACCCTGGTCTTTCAAGGCCTTCTTAATTAAGGTAATTTTGGCAACTTTTGCGGAAACGTTCTCTTTGCGCAAATTTCTGCGCAATTCGTCGATTTTCTTGACGGTTGTACCGCGATAATCCGCAAAAACAATGGCTTTTGCGCCCTGAAGCTGATTTTCCAAATCAGCTAAGGCTTGCTCTTTTTCTTTACGTGTAACTGCCATAGATTAGTATCTAGTATCTTATTCTTTATTCTACTTCCGAATAGATCGACCGATTCCTGATTAAAAAATAAATCTCGGTTTGCACCGAGTTCAAAAACAATTGCTTGATAAGCGAACTGTTGATCCTCGGTAGGCTTGCCGCTTGAGCGGATTAAGGTCTTTCGACCGCCGACTTTCTTAGGAATATTCTATTCTTGAGCCAGTATACCAGATGAGCTAAAAAAAGGCAAGCTGGCCCCAAAATAAAGCCGATCTTCGGAGCGGCTTTATTTATTTCAAATATTTTTGCTTGTTCGCGTTCTGTTCATCCAAAGTTTTTGCAAAAACCGCAGTGCCGTCCGGTTTAGTCAAAAAATAAAGATAATCAGTTTGCATTGGATAGACCGCTGCTAAAATAGAAGAAAGCGATGGATTCGAAATCGGGCCGGGTGGTAGACCGGGGTATTTGTAAGTGTTATATGGTGAATCAATTTGCAGATCATTTGTTGAGGCTTCCGGATTTTTCTTTTTTGTGATGTAAGTTATCGTTGCATCACTTTCAAGCGGCATGCCTTTTTTCAAACGATTATAAAAAACTCCCGCAACAGTTTTGCGCTCCTGATCCAAAGTCTGCAAATCGGATTGTGAAAGCGTTGCAGTATTTCTGCCAACTTCTTTCTCAATAATTGAGGCGAGCGTCAGGATATCATAAATGGTTTTGTGCTGGGCATAAATACCTTGACGAATTTGAGGCGATATTTTTTGCGATTCATTATCCAACATTTTTTGGATAATACTGGCCGCGCTGGCACCACGCTTCACAAAATAAGTATCGGGAAACAAGTAACCTTCCAAGCTTTTTTGGCGCGGTTGCTCGCCAAAATAATCAAAGCTCTTTGCAGCATCGCTAACCGCGCTATAAAAATCATCCTTACCGACAATACTGTTGCTGTCTAAGTAGTCGGCAATGTCATCAATGCTTGCACCTTCTTTAATGCGCAAAATATTCGTGCTTGCTTTGCCCATATCCAGCGCATGCATTATCTGACGCATGCTCATGCTTGGCGCAAACGAATATTCACCGGATTTAATTCGCCGGCTGCCGCCGCTTAAATGCCCATAAAAATTAAAAACCCAGGGACTGGAAATTAATCCTTGAGCATAAAGCCGATTGGCAATGTTTTCTGAAGATTCACCAACAACAACCACGAATTGCTGGGTTGTTGTATCAGCAGAAAGCGGCGTATTAATTTTTGAAAGCAAAAAAACATAAGCGCCAACCAGCAAAATTGCAACCAAGCCAAGCAGGTAAAACCAAGTTCTGCCGCGCCGCCTGGATGGCTTAATTAGGTTGTGATCAAAGTCTGCCATATCAATACTTTACCAAAGAAATAAGCTCTTTACAAAATTAAAAATATTTGCTATACTGTTTATGTAAGTTAGTTAGCGACTGAAACCAAAACAAAAAACAATCAAATAATATAAGAATTTCCTGCAAAGGCTATTTTTTTGATGAAAATCTTGCAACGCAAATAGAGTTAGACAACTGAATAATAGGCTCCAAACATAAAACTCGCGGTCCCCCATCGCGAGTTTTATGATTTTAACGTTTACGTCAGCAGTTAGCGGCGGTTATTTAAATCGCGCTTAACAACATCCAATACTTCCCGAGCATGGTCCTTGCCGCCCAAACCAAATGCAATGCCGCCAGCAATGGCAATCATTGCAACAATTGCGCGGAAGAGGTCTTTCAAAAAGTCACCGGCAACATTCAATTGCGCTAAAGCCGCAAGGACTGCAAAAACCATTATCGCCCAGCGTGTAATTGCGGCAAGGGCGTTTGCTGATGTTAATTCACCAGCTGCCATTGCACCCCGCACAACGCCAGACATAAAGTTTGCTGCCATCATGCCGAGCAACAAAATTAAGACAGCAGCGACAACATTGCCAAAGTAAGGGATAACTCTATTCGTCAAGAATACGCTTACTTGCGGCAAACCGAGTATGTTTGCAGCAGCAACGATCGTTGTAATTAAGATGAACCACTTCACTAACCATTCGCCGAAGCGTGAAATGCTTAAGTGGCGGCCGGTGCGCTGTGAAAGATGGCTCAAACCCAAACGGTCCGCAAGCATATCAACCCTGATTGCCTGCAAAGCTTTCAAAACAATTTTGCTCAAAAGAATGGCAATAAGCCAGCCTAGCAGCAAGACAATGACTGCTTCGACTACAGCTGGCAAATAAGCAGTGAGCTGATACCAAAAAGTTTGGAATGTATCTTTAATATTTCCTTGTGGTGTTCCTAAATAAAAATTCATAATTTATTTCCTTTTTATTTAATCCGAATCTCGACCAAATTCGGTGTTATTAATTAATTATCTCGTAAAATTAATTTTCACTCCCCGAGCACCGAAAGCAAATAATCTCTTTTTCTGCCGCCGTCCAACTCCACAAAAAAAATGCTCTGTTTTTCGCCGAGCACAGGCTTACCCGCGCTGACTGGAATGGTTTGCGATGCTCCAAGCAAAAAGGACTTCACATGCGCGTGGCCATTGCTTCTTTCGCCAATAGAAACATTTTCACGGATCTCAAAAACGTCATGGGCGTAATTTACATCAACAGGCGCAAGACGATAAAGCATTTTCATAATATCTTGCAACAACAAAGGCTCATCATGGTTGATGCGTATTGATGCGGTCGTATGCGGACAAAAAACCACCAAGACGCCATTTTGCATGCCACTTTCAGCAACAAAGCTTTTTGCTTGTGCAGTGATATTTACAATTTCAAATTGTTTTTTAGTTTCCAGCTCGATTCTCTTCGTTTGAATAATCACAAATGTACACTTTATTTTGTACCATTATACCAAATCCGCTGCCGATCAGTCAAAATTAAAGGAAAAACAAGGCAAGCGCGGCTAACGCAAGCCCAACATCCCTAAAGGTCACATCAAGCAGGCCGAACCCAGAAACAATGACAATTGCGACAAGCAAAAAGAAAGAAATTAACGCAACAAACCTGGTCAGAAAATCAGCAAGCAATGCCAGAGCCACAGCCAATTCCACTATGCTATTTGCAAGCAGTATCCGAGACCGGGTGAAGCCAAAATTCTTTACCCATTCCGGTACATAACCGATCCAGTCGTTTGGATGTAAATAAGAGCGCACCGCAGCATAGCCAAAAACAAAAGCTAAAGCCAATCGTAAGAATAATGCTGTTTTGGCAACCTGTTCCCTCTTCATACCCAAAGTTTATAGCAATTTGGCTAAATTTAAAACCCCGAATCACCGGGGTTTCAATTTTATTTTATTTTCGTAACACCAATATCCGCTACTAGAGAATTGAGTCCTTTGCGGCTTTTGCAACGCGGAACTTAACCACTGTTTTCTTCGGAACATGAATTTGTTCGCCAGTGGCAGGATTGCGGGCCATGCGCGCTGCACGTTCCTTTTTCAATAACTTTCCCAAACCGGGAATCGTAAACTCACCATTCTGTTTCGCTTCGTGGTAAGCTGTTGCGACCAACAGTTCAAGCATGCTTGCGACTTCTTTGCGGCTTTTGCCGGATTTGTCTGCTAGCTCTTGAAGCAGTTGGGATTTGTTCATTGGTTTTCCCATAGGTATTATTTAATAATCTTTGTGGGTATTATAGCACCTCTGTCAAAAAATGCTAATAATTACGCTATATTATGAGAGCCAAAAAAAAATTCTTGTCAAATTACTGAATGCCTTGGGGGCTTAGAGTGTGCGGTCCGGCAATAATATTCTGGACAGTGCTGCCCAAGCAAAAAGTGTAATTAAAGCTTGGGTAGACCACGGAAAGATTATCTTTTGGACTCAAGAAAGTTGTGCCTACGCCAGCATAAGTATAAGTATTTTGGGTTGTGGTGCAGCTGCCATCTGCAGGAGTTGGCGCAGTTGCTGTTTGACCCATATACGTTGGCACCAAGCTGGTTGGGTCATTTGGATAGCCGCTCATATCGTTAAAATATAACTCTAAAGCCGTATCCAGCTGGTGAATATCGCCAATGCGTTTTGCATCGCGAGACTTAACTCTTGCTGAATTTAGAGCAAGCAACACGATTGAAGCCAGGATTGCAATAATCCCGACGACTACTAAAAGCTCAATAAGGGTAAACCCGCTTTGATTTTTATTTCGCATACGTTTTTATTTATTTCTAGGAATATAATAGCAATTTTCAAAGAATGATACAACAGTTGCCGCCAAAAATCAAAAGCCGCTCGCAAGGGTCGCAAAACGGCTTTATTGATTCGGGCGGGTTTTAGCCTTAAGCGCAGGCGCGCATGGTTGCGTTTGGCTGGGCAACTCTGGGGTGAGGACATCGAAGCCGCTCCCATAGCAGCCGGACTGCCTCCCGGCGGCTTTCGCACTCCAGAACCTCTCGTCCTGCAGCACGGAGCGCTTCAATGTTTGCCTTTGATGCTTCATCACCTTCCATCACAGAGCGAGCGATGATCCGGCATTGCTGGGGCAAAGCAAACACAAGCTGCGTTTCTTCCGCCCCGATCGGCACACCGAGCTCGAAAACTACGGCGTCGACCACAGAGCCATCATCCAATGCAGCGCAGCTCTCCGCTATCTGGCGAACTTCCTGCGCACTTCTTGCCATGAGCACCTCGGCTTTAGCAGTGTCGTCGGTTTGTTCCTGCGGCTTGTACGGTTCGAAACGCGCGGTATTGTAGTCGATGATCACGATGCCAACCCGCTTCATCAATTCCTCCTGAAAACAATAAAAAAATTTTAGCACACAGGAAAAATGCGTCAATGATTTGCGCAAATAAAATTGTTGAAAAATACGCGGCGCGCAAAACAAAATCGCTCCGCATTGCGGAGCGATTCACAAATTCCGATTTAAAATTAGTAACCTGACCCGCTGGTACCACCTGTTGTGCCACTGCCCGAGGTGCCAGAAGATGGCACGCTAACATTAACTGAATTATTAGTTGTGCCAAGGCCATGTCTCAAAGCTGGAAAGCCATAAACAAGCAGAAGAATACCCAAGATAATGACCAAGATCATGCCAATCATGAAGCCCAAACCAGATCGATCGCCATCGACATATCTTTCTTCAACCAAACGATTGTCGCTTGGAGGGTTATTGATAATTGTAGGCATTTAATATCCCTTTCTAAATTTTAAATGTTAAAACTGCACTTATTATCGCTTTTTTATAGCAATAGTCTATTGGCCATGAATATAACCAATTAACTAAATTTAAGCTTTAAATTGTAGAAATGTCCAAATCATTTTGTGCTTTATAACCGGAATCCGAAGCTATAAAATCATCTTCTGGACCTGCTTCTTTTTGGAGGAACTTTTGCACCCTTCTCCCGAGCTTCAGA
>CAZLFS010000006.1:3694-16371 GCA_964559005.1 uncultured Candidatus Saccharibacteria bacterium | reverse complement strand
ATTCAGGAAGCGCCGATCTCCAAAATCGTTGACGTTATTTTGACCAATGCCATTGATGGCGGCGCTTCAGACATTCATATTGAGCCGGAAGAAAAAAATCTTCGCGTCCGCTATCGCATTGACGGCATTTTGCATACTGCGTTGGAATTGCCGATTACGGTTGAGAATGCCGTTATTTCCAAAATAAAAATTTTGTCCAACTTGAAAATTGATGAATCGCGCTTGCCGCAAGACGGCCGCTTCCATTATGAGACCGCGACGAAATCAGTAGACCTGCGCGTTTCGATTCTGCCGAATGTAAATGGCGAAAAGGTGGTTATGCGTATTTTGGACAAGTCAACGCAAGTGCCAACTTTGGAACAGCTTGGCTTCCGCGGCAAGGCATTGCTTTGGACTAAAGAAAATATCAAAAAAACGCATGGTATTTTTCTTGTTACCGGGCCAACCGGTTCCGGCAAGTCAACCACTTTGTATTCGGTGCTTTCCTTGCTGAACAACAACACTGTCAACATTGTTACGCTTGAGGATCCGGTTGAATATTTTATGGAAGGCGTTAATCAAAGCCAAATTAACCAGGAAATTGGCTTTACGTTTGCTGCTGGCTTGCGTTCCATTTTGCGCCAAGACCCGAATGTGGTCATGGTTGGTGAAATCCGCGACAAGGAAACCGCAGAATTGGCTGTGCACGCCGCGCTTACCGGCCACTTGGTATTTTCGACTTTGCACACCAACTCCGCGATTGGCGCTTTGCCGCGCATGATTGATATGCAAATTGAGCCGTTTTTGCTGGTTGCCTCTATTAATGCCGTTGCTGCCCAGCGCTTGACGCGCAAAATTTGCCCGGATTGTAAAAAAGAAGTAAAAATTTCTGAAGCCATAAAAAAAGAATTGGCTGAACAGCTGAAAGGTGCGCCAGCAGACGAGCTTGAGGGCATTGACCTGAAGAACATCAAAGTTTACGCGGGAGAAGGCTGTGAAAAATGCGGGCACACCGGCTATCGCGGCAGATTGGCAATTGTTGAAGTTTTGCCAGTGGTGCCATCGATCCAGGATTTGGTTTTAAAACATGCCTCGCCAACAGAGATGCTTGAAGAAGCGCAAAAATTAGGAATGATTACAATGAAGCAAGATGGAATTATCAAAGTGCTGCAGGGGTTAACCTCGTATGAAGAAGTGATCCGTGTTACTTCGGAATAGAAAAAAATGCCACAAAAAGTTGCTAAAAACCCGCTAATATTGTTAGTTGAAGACGAGCCGTTTTTGCTCGGCATGTACCAAACCAAATTAAAGCTTGAAGGTTATGAAGTGATTACTGCCGTTGACGGCGAAGATGCGCTGGAAAAAATCAAGCAAAAACCGGATTTGATTTTGTTGGACATCATGATGCCAAAGCTAAACGGTTTCCAGGTGCTTTCAACGATTCGCAAAGAGCAGAAATTGAAAACGCCTGTGATCATGCTTACTAACCTCGGCCAGAAAAGCGATGTTGAGCAGGCAATGCAGCTCGGCGCAAATGACTACATTATCAAAGCGCATTTTACGCCGGCAGAAGTAATTACAAAAATAAAAACGCAATTAGGAGAAAATAAATAATGTACAAAGCAAGCGAACTGGAATTGAATAAATTTTTATCCGTGGTGCTCGAGCGCAATGGCTCGGATTTGCATTTGATTACCGGCGAGCCACCGATTATCCGCATCGATGGTGTGCTTTCGCGGCTGGAAGGTTTTCAAACCATGAACGTTGAAGCCTTGCAGGGGATTGTTGATATTTTGCTTAACAAAGAACAAAAAGAACTATATGAAAAGCAGGAAGACGTTGATGTTGGCTATGCTTTTAAAGATAATGTCCGTTTTCGCATTAACATTTATAAGCAAAAAGGCCAGCTGGCAGCAGCGTTTCGCTTAATTCCAAACCGCATTAAAACCGTGGAAGAATTATATTTGCCGGCTTCGTTATTGAAGTTCACCCAGCAAAAGCAAGGCTTGGTGCTGGTTGTCGGTCCGACTGGCCACGGCAAGTCTACGACTTTGGCAGCAATGATTGATTATATTAACCATAGCCGGGCAGAGCACATTATTACCATTGAAGATCCAATTGAATTCATGTTTAATCCTGACAAAAGCGTGGTTAACCAGCGCGAAATTTATGTTGATACGCCGAACTTTGCGCAAGCCTTGAAAGCGGTGTTGCGCGAAGATGTTAATGTCATTCTTGTTGGCGAAATGCGCGACCTTGAATCAGTGCAAAGCGTCATTACGCTTGCTGAAACCGGCCATTTGGTGTTTGCGACTTTGCATACCAATGATGCTGCGCAAACTGTTGATCGCATTATTGATGTTTTCCCGCCGCACCAGCAGGCGCAAGTGCACTTGCAGCTGGCAAATGTTTTGCTGGGCGTCATTTCAATGCGCTTGCTGCCGAAAGTCGGCGGCGGCCGCGCGCCAGCAGTGGAAATTATGATTTCAAACAATGCCGTAAAGAATGTTATCCGCGAAGGCAAAACCTTTGAGTTGAATAATATTGTCCAAACAAATTCTGAAGAAGGCATGCAATCAATGGATCGCGCTTTAGCCGGCTTAGTCAAACAGGGCATGGTTACTTTGGAAGACGCGCGGCCTTGGGCAAAAGATCCGGACTTTTTCGCATCATTAATCGGAAGATAAATGCAATTTGAGTATCAAGCCAAAGATAATGGCGGCGAGCTGCGCACCGGAGTGGTTGTCGCTGAAACGCAAGACCGCGCCGAGAAACTGCTTTTGGATAATGGCTTAACCATTATCGGGCTTACAATTGTCGAAGAAAACCTTTTTGACAAACTTTGGCCTTTTGGCAAAAGCGTGCCGGCAAAGGAAATGGTTTTGTTTTCGCGCCAGCTTTCAACGCTGATTGGCGCAAAAGTGCCGCTGCTGCAGGCGTTGCGCATTTTGCAGGATCAGGTGACGCACAGCTATTTAAAGCAGATTATTACTGAAATCATCAAAAGCATTGAAGGCGGCAACAGCTTGTCTTTGAGTTTGTCGCGCCATCCGGAAGTGTTCAGCAATGTTTATGTGAATGTCATCCATTCCGGCGAACTTTCCGGCTCTTTGGAAAATTCTTTAAATTATTTGTCTGACCAGCTCGAAAAGGATTATGACTTAACTTCCAAGGTAAAGTCGGCAATGACTTATCCGGTGTTCGTGTTGGGCGCGCTGGTTGTTGTTGGTGCGCTGATGTTTATTTTCATTTTGCCGAAGCTTACGGATATTTTGGAGCAGCAGGGCAGCAACTTGCCGTTTATCAGCCAGGTATTGATATCTTTTACAAAATGGTTTCAGGTTTATTGGTGGACTTTTTTGGTTGGCGGCATTGCCGTATATTTTGGCTTGCGCTATTTGATTCGCACCCCAACTGGAAGGTATTATTTTGACCGCATAAAAATTTCTACGCCAATTATTGGCCCGATTTTCGAGCGCATTTATTTGGCGCGCTTTTCGCGCAATTTATCAACATTAGTGCTTGGCGGCTTGCCAATTATTAAGTCCTTGGAAGTGGTTGCCGAATTGGTCAATAATGTCATTTATCGCGCAATAATTTTGGATGCGGCGCAAAAACTCGCCCAGGGCAAAACGATCTCCGAGGCATTTACCGGCCACAAGGAAATTCCAAATATTGTCACGCAAATGATCCAGGTTGGCGAGCAATCTGCGTCTTTGACAAATATCCTTTTGAAGCTGGCAATTTATTATGAAAAAGAGGTGGACACCAAAATTTCTACATTAACAACTTTGATGGAACCGATCATCATGCTTGTGTTAGGCTTGGCAGTAGGTATTTTAGTTGCCGGAATTTTGATGCCGATTTATAACTTGGCAGGCAACGCGGGCTAAAAATTCGGATTGCGAATAAATCAAACAAAAAATTTAAAATTAATCCAAATAAAATGGGAAAGAAACACTGCAACGCCTAAGGCGTGCAATAATCCCTGTGGGTATCTTATTTGCACAACTAAGCAATTAGTTTTATAATTATTTGGTAATGCAAGATTTCTTGCAAAACTCACTCTGAAAGGGGGTGAAATACTTGCTAGGACACAAAAACACAAATCAAAAAGGATTTACCTTGATTGAATTGTTGGTCGTTATCGCAATTATTGGTCTTTTGGCTTCTGTGGTCTTATTAGCACTCAACTCGGCTCGAGCCAAGTCTAGAGATGCAAAGAGACTAGCCGATATTCGCCAATTGAGCACAGCTTTAGAGCTGTACTACAATGATCAGGGTGGTTATCCTGGTGCTGCCGCATCCTTGTCGCCAAGTTACATTGGCCAGGTGCCATCAGCTCCTACTCCAGCTGACGGCGGTTGTACAACTACGAACAATGCGTACACTTATGCATCCTCCGGTAGCTCTTACACTGGTTCAGGTGGTGCAACGGTTTACCCAAGCTACACCTACACCTTCTGTTTGGGCCAGCAAACTGGTGGTTACGCATCAGGCGCTCATACTGCTACCCCACAAGGTATCCAGTAATTTATCGATTGTTAAACCTCATCATGAAAATGGTGAGGTTGCTACAGCCGGTAACTCAATTTTATGGAGCAAAACACGCTGACAGGGCAACAAGCTGCCCCTCAAATTTCCAGCAAACTGCAATCAACAATTCTGATTGTGGTTTTTGTTTTGTTCGTTCTATTCATTTTCTTCGGCATTTTATCTGGGCTTTCCTTTGCGCGCTCCAAAGCAACTTATGCGAATGTGCAAATTATTAATCAGGGCTTAACATATTTTTACAGCGATCAGGACCATTATCCTACTGCTGACCAGTATTACAACGGCAGAATTTTGGCGACTTATAATTACATGTCCGACGTGCCTAGACCCGAAGATGCAAACGGTGCTTGCAAGAGCTATCCGGATTTTGTTTACAGCCAAAGCGGGCCAAAACATTTTGCGCTGCAATTTTGTTTGACGCAGGGAGTGGCGGGGCTGTCATCGGGCGTGCATACGCTGACTGACAAAGGCTTACAATGAAACGCTTTTATTATATTGCATTGTTTGGCGTGCTACTGGTTCCGACTGCGATGTACATATTTTCGGTGAACGCTTATGAGATTCCGAAAATGGTATTGATGTACATTCTTGCTGGCCTTTCGGGACTTTTTTTGATTGATCGGCTAATCTCACGCCAGCCGGTTTTAGTACACAAAAAAGCGCTAATTGCGTGGCTGATTTTTATTTTAGTAAATTTGCTGGCGTCTTTTTTTGCCAAAGATAAAGTTTTTGCTTTCTTTAGCGGCCGTTACATTGAAGGCATTGTTTTTTATCTTGCTGTTTTGCTGCTTTTGCTTGGTTTTTTTCAGGTTGAAAAAAAATATTGGCGCAACCTGTTAAATGTTTTAGTTTGGCAGTCGTTTTTCGTTTCTTTGTTGGCGCTGATCCAGGCATTTTTCCAAGTCGCAACATATGATTATTTGAAAATAGTTTTAATTCGCCCGACAACAACATTGGGCAGCGCATCATTCTTAGCTATTTATTTGTGTCCGGTGATCGTTGCAAACATTTATTTGCTGACAGTCGAACAGGCAAGGTATAAAAAATGGCTGTATGCACTGATTTTGTTTGTAAATATCTGGGCTTTTGTGATGTCTGGCAGCCGTGCTGCTTGGGTTGCAATGGCAGTTGTGTTAGTGGCAATTGTTTTGCAGTTATGGCGTTTTGACCGCAAAAAGGCGCTGGTTGCCTTGGCTGCGCTGGCCACTTTCGCCATAATTTTTATGGCTTTTGGGCTGCTTTCCCGTTCTGACCGCATGCAGGATATTTTTTCTTCGAGCGACGTTAACATTTATTCGCGCCTTGAAGTATATAAGCTTGCTTTGCGCGCAACCAAAGAGCACCTATTATTGGGTTTGGGACCAAATAACTTTGCCATTTATTATTTCCAAAACCGCCCGTTTAAGCTTGGAGATTATTTAGGTTTTTTTGACCAGGCACACAATTTCATTTTGCAGAATGCTGTTAATGCCGGCATTCTCGGAGTAGCCGCATTATTCTATTTTTTCTTTTTCGTTTTCAAACGCATCAAGCAAATTTTGTTTGCGGAATTTAATTTGGAAGCGGTGGCTTTATTCTCTGTTGCGGGCATTTGGCTGTGCGCGATGCTTGGCCCGTTAGATGTTGCCAGCTGGTTTTTCCTGGTTTTATTCAGCGCCTGGCTGTTGAGCGCTGATTTAAGTGAGCTGCAGTTGGCACCAAAAGCATTGGCGAGTTTGCGCCTTGCTCATGTTGGCTGTTTTTTGCTGATCTTTTTTAGCTTGACTTATGCAGCTGCAGACCAGTTTTTGTTCTATGGCAGGCGAATGTATTTTGAAAATAAATTTGCAAGCGCGCATCGTTTGTTAAAAATCGGGCAATTTTTGGATCCGTTTGAAACGGGTGATTATTTTTTTAATGCCGCCACATATGCCAAGCAAAATCAGGCCAGCACCGATTTAAATAAGATTGTCTTGCTCGATCCGAATTTTCCGTACAGTTACATTCACCGTGCCTCAATTACTTTGTATGTTGCAGAACGGCAAAACAATAAAACCTTGGCAGACCAGGGCTTTCGGGATTTTAAAAAAGCAATTTCCATGGACCAGAATGACTATTCTTTGCTTTTGGGCTATAGCGGCTGGCTGGCAAAGTTTGGCTACATTGACCAGGCAATTCCAACTTTGCAGGAAGTTGTACGATTAAATCCAGAGCAAAAATCAGCACACATGATTTTGGCAAGCCTCTACAATAAAAAAGGCGACCGCGACAAATTTTTGAGCGAAATGGAAACCGCTTACCGCATTGACGCTTTGGACATGCCATTAAAACATTTCATCCAGGCGCAGCGCAAGAGTGCTAAAATTATTCCTTATTCAGTTAATTACGAATCAGACATACTCGAATGATCACTGGCATAATTTTAACGGCAATTTTTGGTCTAATTATTGGCAGCTTTTTAAATGTTGTAATCTTGCGTTTGCCTGAAGAACAAAGCCTGCTTGGCCATTCGCGTTGCATGCACTGTGGCCACGAGCTTGGCCCTTTAGACCTTGTGCCGCTGTTCAGTTTTATTTTTCTTAGAGGCAAATGCCGCTATTGCCGCAAGCCGATATCTTCGCGCTATTTTTTTATTGAATTGAGCACTGCTGCGCTGTTTGCAATCAGCTATTTATTTTTCCCGGCCGCAATGACCAGCAAAGGCATTGACCAATTATCACTGTTGCTTTTGCTGCGCGCACTGATAGTTGTCGCGGTTTTAATTGTAGTTTTCGTAATTGATTATGAGCACTACTTGATTTTGGATAAAATAGTTTATCCATCAAGCTTAATATTGCTTGGCATTAACATTTATTTGGATTTGCTGCAACATAATCCTGCACCGCAATCTCTGACTTTAATCAGCCTGCTTTCTTCACTGGGCTTATTTTTATTTTTCGGCGCGATTTATTTTTTTTCGAACGGGCGCTGGATGGGCTTTGGCGACGTCAAATTTTCAATTTTTTTAGGCCTAGCCACGCCGTATCCTTATTTGATCCTGAACATTTTTTTGTCATTTATGATTGGCGCGGTATTTGGCTCGCTGCTAATGCTTTTTGGCGGCAAAAAAATGAGCAGTCATTTGCCCTTTGGCACATTTCTGGCGATTTCGAGTATAATAATATTGTGGTTTGGTGATCCGCTTTTAAATTGGTATTTGAGTTTAATTGGATTGCGATACTAGTGCGAAACAAAATAAAAAATTCAGGTTTTACTTTAATAGAGTTGCTGGTAACAACTTCTATTATGGTTATTCTGCTTGCCGTAATTTTGGTTAATTTTGGCAGCCTCGGCCAAAAACGAAATTTAACTTTGGCGAAAAACAACCTGCTATCGGATTTGCATAAATCACAAAGCTACGCGCTTTCTTCGCACGACATTTCTTCGGGCGTCCAAGCTTCTTCTTACGGCATTACATTTGATTTGGTGAATAAAAGCGGTTCTTACACGCTGATCGCTGAAGATAATAGCGCTACGCCCGTGCGCTACTCGCTTTCAACAGTTAACTTGCCGACCAATGTTTACATAAAAAGCGTTAGCGTTACAAGATTGAATGCGACAAATGCGAGCGCAACAAGCCTGGACGTTTTGTTTAAGGTTCCCTTTGCGCGCGTGGTGCAAACTTTTTCCGGTGGCGGCTTTAGCGGCACCCGAGAAGCTAACGACACAACTGTGATTACGCTAAGCACGCGCGATAATGCTTCCAGCGCAACCATAACCATACAAGGCCTTACCGGCAACATCACCCCATAAAGTTTCATTTGATTTTTTTCCGAAAATCGGGTATAATAAGAATAGATTTGAACCAGCTGAAATAAAAATGAAAACCAAAATCCGCATTTTATTACCAGTTTTTTTATTTATTGGCGTTGCAAGCGCTTTTTTCTTTGCCAAAAGCGTTTTTGCTATGTCTTTTAGCGCACAAGTCGGCGGAGCATTACCCGCAGCGCAAACTTTTACCGTGCAAAATAACACTGCAAGCAATGGCGATTGCATGAATTGGACAGCGAGCAGCAATGTTTCCTGGCTAAGCTTATCCCCGACAAGCGGGGGATGCCTTGCTTCTGGAGCAGGCCAAACAGTAAGCGTCCAACCGAACACAACTTCACCGGCTGGGAATTATAGCGCGACAATTACTGTTGCCGGAACATCTATTTCATATAACGGCTCTGCAATTAACTCGACACAGTCTGTTGGCGTAAGCTACACTATTTCTTCCACGCCGCCAAGCTGTACTATTAACAGTTTTTCACCTGCGGCGGGCGGCAGTGTTAATTCGCCGCTATCTTACAATACGGGCACGACATTATCCTGGTCTACTTCCAATTGCAGCAGCGCCACCTTAAATGGCGGCAGGTTCAATAACCAAGGCGAGGCAGTTAATTCCAGCGATACAACAGGCAATCTTACTTCAACGACAACATACACGCTTTTTGCTTCTGGGAATACCAGCACATCAACAACAACTACGGTATATGTCACCAGTGCTTGTACTGGCACATTTTCAGCGGCAGCTTCCCCAATTAACCCTGGTACCAGCACAACTCTAAATTGGACAACATCAAATTGCTCCGGCAACCCGAAAATTTATGGCGGAAGTTTTGGCAATGCTCCTGGTACGCAAATGGGTTCAGCGTCAGGCAGCACATCAACTGGTGCGGTAAATTCAAATACAACCTACACTTTAACTGCAAGTGGCCCGGGTTCGGGGAATAATATAACACTTACTGCCGTTGTAAATGTAAATGCGCAATGCACAGTTAATGTTAATTCTACTTATAATGGCGTGTTTACAAATCCTCCTGGCGGATATAGCTATAGCCTTGTTGGCCCAGGGCAAAGCGTTACTGGCACAGGCGCAGCAAGTTATAATGAAACGCCTTCAGCACAAAATTGGATTGTTACTTATCTTGGCGGCTCTACAGCATATTTCAGCAGCTACACTCCATCCCAGTCGCAATCATGCACGTCAGCAGGCGGTTCAATCACTTTCACTTTAAATTTCACTGATCTGCCTCCAGGCAATCCGACCGGCGCGTGTAATGGGGCAGGTGGCGGCGGTTGCGGTCAGCAATTGCCAACCCCGACAAACTATAATTCTTCAGGAAATCCGCCTTCACCTTGGGCTGCGCCTATCTGCGGGCAAGTGCTTTTGCTTTGGGGGGCTGGATCAAACGCCACTTCCTATAACTTGTATCGCAGCACCAACTCAAGCAGCCCGGGAGGCGTTTGGCAAAATACAACTTCTTTAAACTATACTGATACCACTGCGCTTGCCGGAACAACTTACTATTATTGGGTGCAAAGCCAAAATGCTTATGGCCAATCGTCGCAAGTGCAATTTCAAACTTTTGGCGTTACCCCACTGCGCTGCCAAGTGGATTTTAGCACCAGCGATAAAGTGGTTACCCAAGTCAACAGCACAAATCTTACTTACAATTCCAGCTGTATCACTAGCCAATCAGGCGCCCCAACGATAATAAAGAATAATGATACGCTGGCATTTAGCATTGACCTTTGCAATACCGGGACTTGGGATGCCAATAATGTTACGCTCACAGACGATCTAACAAACACTAATTTAAGCAATTTAACTGTAACCGGCCACACTGGCGGCAGTTCCTTTAGCACTTCCACTTCAGGAAGCGTGGTTACATTTAATTTCGGCACAATTGGGCAAGGCAGGCGCGGCATTGTCACTTTTACTGCCAAAGTAACCGCACCTGTAGGCAACAGCCAAAAACTTTTGCGAACTTTTAATGCCGTGAATATCAGTTATACCAGCACAGCGCCAGCGCCGTTTACCGGCGGCTGTACTGGAACTTATGCCAATGGCTCGCTTTGCCAGCGCTCTACCGGCTACCTCGTTTTCTACAATGGAGTGAAAGCGCCCACTATTAAAGAAGTTAATCCATAATTATGAGAAAAATTGCCTCTAACAATGACCAGTTAGGACAAACCCTAATTGAAACATTAGTGGCAATTTTTATTTTAGTCACTGGCCTTGGCTCGGCAATTGGCTTGGCAATTTATTCTTTCCGCGCCACAGACGCATCAAGCAAGCAAATTGTAGCCACGGCGCTTGCGCGCCAGTCAGTTGAAGGCGTTAAAAACATTCGCGACAGCAATTGGTTGAATTCGAGCGATGATTTTGGTTCTTGCGGCGACTTAGGCTCTGGTCAACAGTGCTACAAAAAATGGCAGACAGTGAGCAGCCCCAATCTAAAAGCGGGAACATACGCTGTAGATTTTAGTGCTGGCACAGGCAGCGTCAAAATGACGCAAAATCCATCCAGTTATATTTTGAATTACGACAGCTCCACCGGCCAGTACGTAGCATCGGGCAGCGGCACAGCCTCTATTTATTCACGCAAAGTGGTAATTACTGAAGATTCTACGCCGCCATATACAAACCAAAATCCGCGCTTGATTGTGGTTGCGACAGTTTGGTGGCACGACCAAACTTGCCCAGTGGCTTCGGATCCGACAACTTTGCCAAGCGGCTGCAAAGTAATTTTAGAAATGCATTTAACTAATTGGAAAAACTATTAAGCAAATGCGCGCATTAAGCAAAAACCAAAACGGTTTCACCTTGATTGAGGCGATTGTCGCCACAGCGCTTTTTGCCATTACCGTTTCTTCAATTGTCGGCATATACGTTTCTACTTTAAAAATCAACAGGCGCACGGATACGATCCGCACTGCAACCGAAACAGCAAGATTTTTGTCGGAATTTTTAAGCAAGGAAGTGCGCAACGGCCAAATTGATTATTATGGCCCATGGCAATCGCCTTGCAGTGGAACGCTTTCTGCAGTTGCCAGCAAGCTTGCAATTGTAAATACTGATGGCGACCACGAATGCTTTTATTTGGGCGACAGTAATGGCGCTTATAACACTGCCGGACCGAATTTGTGGTTAATAAAAAACAGCAACCCTGCTGCAAAAGTTAACGGCTCAAATGTAGCCATTCCTGCTTTCAACGTTTACCTCTCGCCAACAATCAACCCTTACGCCAGCGGCAGTTCTGTGGAGCCGAGCGTTAGTATTCTCGGCACAGTGAAGGCAAATCCTGACCCAGCAGACAACATTAGCATTCCTTTCGAAACAACCATTTCAATACCAGCGTATGACATTGCACCACCCGGATAAAATCAAAACGCAACGCGGCGCAACTTTATTGCTTGCGTTATTAATTCTCGCGGCGATCACGTCGATAGTTTTTAGCATTGCCGCAATCGCATTGAAAGAAATTAGCACTAAGAATGATCTGAAAAAAACATAGCAGGTCGTTACCGGCGCGGAAGCTACGGCAGAGGACTTTTTATTTCAAACCATCCGCGGTTTGGGTAGCTATTCCCAAAATTGCGCCGCGCCAACAACAAGCACACTGAACTCAAATAATGTCGTTGTAAAATCTTGTGCGACATATTATCTTTCAAATCCGTATAGCACAAACATTGCTGCAGGCGCAGAGCAGGACTTCTACTTATATAATCCAACCAACCAAAGCGCAGCGCCAGGTTATACAGCAGTTTCGATCCAATTCACTGGCGGCGTCAGCGGCAATGTTTATCTTTGCAGCTTTGGCGTGGCAAATTGCATTAATTCGCCAGATATTGATTCCAAAGCTTTTACACCTAGCCAAAATTCTTGGAATAGCCCGGGATTAAACCCGAATAACGAATATCAGTTGATTATTGTTAATGGTGCTGGGGGAGTGGGTTCTTACACAATTACTACTTCGCCAAGCACTTTAGGTTTGCCTTCCGGGATCACGACCATTCAAAATTCCGCCAACAATTCCGGCGTGACCAGAAAAATTCAGGTTACTGTTCCGCAGTAACCACGCTCAACAACGAGGGTGCCCCTCGGATGATACCCTCGGATAGGACCCTCGGATGGCACCTTCGCCTAATTTTAAATCCGCTTCTGCCCGAAGCGGATTTGTAATTTTGCGCGGCTTTTTTACCGGCAGTTTGTTTTATTGGCTTTGTTTTTATTTTGAGGCTTCAAGCTTCAGAACCGTTCCTGGTTTCAAAGCATATGGAGCTTGCAAATTATTAAGGGTGGCGATAGCAGACCAGCTCATGTTGTTCTTTTGCGCTATGTTAAATAATTTATCGCC
>CAZLFS010000006.1:0-3684 GCA_964559005.1 uncultured Candidatus Saccharibacteria bacterium | reverse complement strand
TGCTCGCATCATCATATGCGCCAAGCACTTGCGGATCAGTAGTTTGATTTTGGCCAGTGGTTTGGTCAATCTGGTGCGAATTATGCACGCCGGCAACCGTACTATAAATCAGTATTAGGGAAAGTGCCAAAAAAAATACCCCACCGATCTTGAAAAAAGTTTCCTGTGAGGAAGGACTTGCCACGCCCATTTGTAATTTCTTGGATAATCTAATTTTTTGTTTCTGTTTTGGCATTTAGGCTCCCTTATGTCTCTATTCTAGAGTATGCATAACTTGTTGTAAAGATGTGGACAACTCGGGGATAATGATAAGACTATACATTTGTGACGTCTCGGCAAGCTAAGCCGTCATTAAATAAATTGACTTTACAAAAACTCAAGTATATTATGGACACACTCACTAATTAATGAAGGTGATAGCATGAGCGGCGCCAAGGGCGGCACTTATGGTGGTGGCCAGAACGGCGGCAACCAGGGAGGCTCCTCAACCGGCGGGTCCAACAACGGCGGTAAAGGCCGGTAGTCGTTCACGAGGGGTAGGGCTCGTCTAGTCTACCACTTTTCTTTTTTATATGTTACCTAAAATTCAATTCACCCGATCATGGATTTACGATGAGCACTTGGTTCGTAAAGAAATAGGAAAAAGGCCGTCTGAAAAATTCCTGATCAGCCAAATTATTAAAGTAGAGAAGCTTTGGCGCAAGCGCGAGAAAGCAATTTTAACGGAAATTTCAAAAGCCGTTGGTTTGCCATGGAATGAAAAACAAATTAATATCTATGCCACTTGGGGTTCCGGATGGTTTTCTAAGCCCTTGACCTTATCAATGCAAAAAGAACCAGAATGGCTTTTCCATACCATGACACATGAATTAATACATAGAATTTGGTCGGAAAATAATAATTGGGATAAGATCAGCCCGCGATGGGATAAGCTAATGGATAAATATAAAAAAGAAACAATAAATACTCGCATTCATATACCGGTTCATGCGGTGCATAAGCATATTTTTTTGAAATTTTTTGGTCAAAAAACCTTGGCAAAAGAAATTGCGGATATGAAAAAATACAAAGATTATTCCCGTTCATGGAAAATAGTTGAGCGTGACGGGTATAAAGACATCATTAGGGTGCTAAATTCGAAATTTAAATAAACAAAAGCCGCCTTTGATGTAAATCGCAGGCGGCAGTAGCAGCTTCATCGTCGCTAGTAGCTCCGGCCGTGGCGCTGGAAATCGTTGAAGTCCGGGTAATCGCGCCGGTATCCTTTCTGCTTCAGCCAGATGTTCGCAAAAAGGATCACAGCCAGCATGACTACGCCGCAGATGTACGACTCGATGCCAAGCATCCAGTGCTGTTCGTTCTGCAGAATGCCGATCTTCGCGAGTGCGGACTCGACGATGAACAGCAGACCACCAGCAGAGAGTGCTGATGAACTGGCTTCAGCAAGCATCAGCAGGTATGCCCGCTGGAAGAGGTGTAGTGCTGCCATGTCCCAGGCAGTTTGGACCGGCTGCAGTATTAGCAGCAGGATCGCGAAAACTAGCGGTGTGGCGCGGCGGCGCATTGGAGAAAGCCTCCCGATGAAATGTAATATCAGTCCCCCTGAATTCGCCTTGTGCGCGAATCATACCATTTTGCCAAGCAATTGGCAACGCAGGCGCGTTGATCTATCATATATATATGAGTAAAACTGAAATAAAAAAGCGGATTGAAAAGTTGCGCGAGCAGGTAGATGACCTGCGCTATCGTTATCATGTTTTGAATGATCCGAAAGTCACCGATGAGGTCTATGAGAAATTAATGCGCGAGCTTTCTGAATTAGAAAGCGAACATCCGGAGTTTCACTCGCCAGATTCACCAACACAGCGCGTTGGCGGCAAACCTTTGGAAAAATTTGCAAAAGTGCGCCATAGCACGCCGATGCTCTCCTTGAATAATGCTTTTGACCGCAATGACCTGGAAGCTTGGGAAAAGCGCATTGTAAAATTATTGCCAGCTAAAGAAGCAATTGATGGCGCGCCAAAAGGCGGATATTTTTGTGAAGTTAAGCTTGATGGCTTATCCATTGCATTGGAATATGAAAATGGCTTGTTTGCGCGCGGCTCAACCAGGGGCGATGGCGCGATTGGCGAAGATGTGACGCAAAATCTTCGCACCATCCAATCAATTCCATTGCGCATAAGCGATAAGCGCAAAATCGAAATTCGCGGCGAAGCTGTGATGCTGAAAAAAGTTTGGCAGGAGCTAAATCGCCAAAACGAAAAAGAAGGCAAGCCGACTTTTGCCAATCCGCGCAATGCCGCAGCTGGTTCTATCCGCCAATTAGATCCGGCAATGGCCGCTGCACGCAAACTCGATTTTTTTGCTTGGGATATTGCCACTGATTTGCCGGAGCTGAAAACGCACCAGCAAGAGCACGAATATATAGATAAGCTTGGCTTTAAAATTGATCATCGCCAAAAAGCGGCCAGCAATATTAATGAGGTGATTGCCTTTTATAAAGAAGTAGAAAAAGCGCGCGAGCATTTGCCTTTTGGTATCGATGGTATTGTTGTTAGTGTTAACAGCCTTGCTCTATATAATGACCTTGGTATTATTGGCAAAGCTCCGCGTTATGCTATTGCTTTTAAATATCCAGCAGAGCAAGCTTCGACAACAGTGAAAAATATTTTGGTCAATGTCGGCCGCACTGGTGCTCTAACGCCAATGGCAGTTTTTGAGCCAACATTTGTTGCCGGTTCAACAATTAGCAAAGCAACTTTGCATAACATGGATCAAATCGAAAGGTTAGATGTGCGCATTGGCGATACAGTTGTCATCCAAAAAGCCGGCGATGTTATTCCGGAAGTTGTCGAAGCTTTAGTGAAGTTGCGCACCGGGAAAGAGCGTAAATTCAAAATGCCCGAAAAGTGTCCGGTTTGCGGCGGCAAAGTGGAAAAACGCGAAATTGGCGAAAAAGGAAAAGCGCACTCCACAGCTTATTTTTGCAGCAATCCGAAATGCCCGGCAAAAAACCGCCGGGGCATGCAGCATTTCGTTGCTGCTTTTGATATAGTTGCGGTCGGCCCGGCGATTCTCGATCGTTTTAAAGAAGAGGGCTTGATTTCTGATGCTGCTGATTTATTTACGTTGAAAAAAGAAGATATCCAAAGCTTGCCGCGTTTTGGCGAAAAGTCCGCTGAAAATATTATAAATTCCATTAAGCAGCACGCGCGCGTAACTTTGCCGCGGTTTATTTACGCGCTTGGCATTTTGCATGTTGGCGAGCGCACCGCAGAAGATTTGGCAGACCATTTTGGCTCGCTGGATGCATTAATGCGCGCGTCTAACGAAGATATTGCCGCAATCCCAAATGTTGGCCCGGTAATTGCGCGCGAAATTTATGATTTTTTCCAGGAAAAAGAAAATGCGCGCTTTGTGCATAAGCTCATTAAAAACGGGGTCAAAATTGCTTCAGCGCCAAAGCCGATTTCGAATAAATTGGCAGGAAAAATTTTTGTTATTACTGGCTCGCTGCAAGGGATGTCGCGCGATGCCGCAAAGGAACGCATCAAGGCATTGGGCGGGAAAGTTTCTGAATCAGTTTCAAAACAAACCTCTTATGTGGTAGTAGGCGCAGATCCGGGATCGAAGTTGGACAAAGCAGAAAAGCTTGGCGTGGAATTGCTTGATGAAGCCAAGTTT
>CAZLFS010000005.1:0-17067 GCA_964559005.1 uncultured Candidatus Saccharibacteria bacterium | reverse complement strand
GCAAGACAACTTTTGTCCCTTCTGGCAAAGAGCTGATTTGGTCAATCATTTGCGTTACTGTTTGGCCGGTAATCTTTGTCCCGCAAACCGGGCAATGCGCCACGCCAATGCGGGCAAAAAGCAAACGCAAATAATCATAAATTTCAGTGACAGTGCCAACAGTGGAACGCGGGTTATGCGAAGCGGATTTTTGGTCAATGGAAATAGCCGGTGAAAGCCCATCAATGCTTTCAACATCTGGTTTGTCCATTAAGCCCAAAAATTGCCTGGCGTATGCTGACAAAGACTCAACATAACGGCGCTGGCCTTCGGCATAAATGGTATCAAAAGCCAAAGACGATTTGCCAGAACCGGACAAGCCGGTCATGACAATAAGTTTGTTGCTTGGTAAATCAAGGTCAATATTCTTTAAATTATGCTGTTTTGCGCCGCGGATTTTGATCATAATTTGTTTCTGGAGTAGTTGTAAAATTTGCAACTGACGACAAACTGATGAAAAGTATATACCACTTGTCAATGCCAGGTCAAGGAGTAAAAGAGAATACTTGAGCCAAACGAAAAGCCCACCAAACCTTGGTAGATTTGATGGGCTTCGTTGAAACGAGTCCTGCGTGTTCGTGTTGCGCGGCGGTCAGGCGGTGGCGATGCGCTGCTCCTCCCTGCGGCGGCTGCGGCGATCGTTCTTGCCCTTGTCGCGCTTGCCGTGGCGGCCGTTCCGCGGCTCGCGCTCCTCGCGCTCCTGCTTCACGACGTAGTGGCGCGGCTTGCCGTGGCGCTTCGAGGGGCCATTTATCTCGCGGATGCGATCCTTGAGGTTGATGACGCCGGCGTTGGCGGAAACGGCAGCTGCGGCACGATCGCGCTCGAGGCGCCGGAGTGCGGCCTGCGCGTCGAACTCGACATGCGCCTGCGCCGCATTCTCGGTGGCCTGCATGAACGCGAGATGCGCCTTGCAGACGTCGGCGACGACGAAGTTGCCGACCTCGACGTGCAGCGCGATGGTCTCGTGCGCGGCGGCGAGCGTCTGCTCGAACTGCGCGAACACCTCGGGGTTGTACTTGACGTACATCCACGCGATGATGTGGTGCATCGGCTCGAGGCGGCTCTTCGCGTACTTCGCCGCGAACGCACGCAGATCGCGCAGCGCCTTGAGCTCCTCGTCGGTGCCCGCGGCGTTGGCGATCACGGCCGAGAGACGCTTGTCGTCCTGGATGCCGCTGTTCGGCATACATTCCAGGATGAGTGCGAGCTCTCCATTGATCTTGTTGCGCAGCGTGGACACGGCGGGGGGCTGGGCGTTGGACTCGGACATTGCGGTTCCTCCTGTGTTGGCTGCTTACGCAGCGGTGGTAATTCCTGCGGGCTAATTGGTTGCGAATAGCGCCACAAAATAAAAATGTTGGCAATTCGCAACTGGTTAGCCAGCAAGAACTTCCAATGTCCTTAGTTTTTAAAGAACTAGTGAGTATACCATAACCAATTGCTATTGTCAAGGATATGCCTATTTACCCATAAAAATGCCATTTACCCCCTAGAAATAAGGGATTTTCTCGGCTATAATCGAATTAATGCCCCAAAATCTTAAGCAAAAGTTGAAAAATGTTCCGCACAAGCCTGGCGTTTATATTTTTAGGAATACAGCCCTGGACGTCCTTTATGTTGGCAAAGCACGCGACCTTAAAAACCGTTTGAGCCAATATTTTCACAAGGAATACGATGGCCGCTATCAAATTCCTTTCTTGATGAAGGAAGTGGCGAATTTTGAGCACATTATTACTGATAACGAAGTTGAATCCCTGCTTTTAGAAAATAATCTTATTAAAAAATATAAGCCGCGTTACAACATTAAGCTGCGCGACGATAAAAATTATGTCTTTATTAAAATTGATTATGATGAGCAGATTCCGCAAATTTACACGACGCGCAATGCTGACACGCGCAACGCGCGCTATTTTGGCCCATACTCCTCTTCTTTAAAAGTTCGGGAGACGCTGCACCTCGTGCGCAAAATTTTTCCTTATTGCGCAAATAAAAAAATTGGCACTCGCCCGTGCTTCTATTATTTTTTGCATCGCTGCCCTGGAGTTTGCATTGGCAAGACCTCGCTTGAAGAATACAAAAAAACAATTCACAAGATTGCACTGTTTCTTTCCGGACACATCCGCGAAATAAAAAAAGAGATTAAGACCCAAATGCTGCAAGCAGCAAAACAGAAGCAATTTGAACGCGCTGCTGAACTGCGCAACCAGTTAAAATCCTTGGAAGTTTTGGAAGAACGCCAAAAAACAATGTTTGCCGCAAAGGTAAACTGGGATTTTATTTCTTATTTCGTAACTGCTGATAAAACCACAATCAATGTTTTTAAGATCCGCAACGGCAAGCTGATTGACCGCAGCAATTTTATTTTGGAAGACACCCAAAACAAAAACGGCTGCGAAATTATCAATGCTTTTATGGAAAAATATTATTTGGTCAACAGCGATTTGCCAAAAGAAATTTATGTCCAGGATTTGCCAACCGACTTGAACCTGCTGCAAAAATTTCTTGGCCAGAAAATTAAAATTTTCAAACCAACCAAAGGCAAAAAAGCTGAACTGATTGATTTAGGCATTCAAAACGCCAAAGAATACTTTGAGAACCGGGCTGCAGAGCAAGTTTCAGAATTATCGCGGACAACGCTCGCACTGGATGAGCTGGCTAAAGTTTTGAAACTGCCGGCCGCACCTTATCGCATTGAATGCTTTGATATTTCCAACATCCAAGGCACAAACTCCGTGGCAAGCATGGTGGTTTTCGAAGGCGGCAAACCGAAAAAATCAGAATATCGCAAATTCAAAATCAAGATTGACGGCACGCCAAATGATTTTGCAATGATGAAAGAGGTGCTTTTGCGCCGCTTCCAGCGCAGCATCAATACGAACATATCAACCCAAGACCAATGGCCGCTGCCGGATTTATTGGTAATTGACGGCGGCAAAGGCCAGCTTGGCGTGGCCGTAGAAGCATTGGAAAAATATGATTTGCGCATGCCGGTGATTGGCTTGGCAAAACGCGAAGAAGAAATCTTTCTGCCGCACACATCTGATCCGATCTTGTTGCCAAAATCCGATTATGCGCTGCAGCTGCTGCAGCGATTGCGCGATGAAGCGCATCGCTTTGCAATCACATTCCATAAAAAGCTCCGCTCCAAGCAAGCATATAAATCTTTTTTGGATACGGTTCCAGGCATTGGCCCAAAGAAAAAGAAATTGTTAATACAAAAATTCGGTTCGGTTGAAAAAATTAAACAAGCTTCGCTGGAAGAACTTACGCCAGTTGTCGGCCAAAAAGTTGCCGAAAATATAGAAAAGCATAAATGAGGGTACCATCCGAGGGGCACCTTCATTAGGCACCCTCATTAGGCAAAACAAAACGGGCTTCGCAGCATCGCGAAACCCGCCAAAAGTTTTTCCACAACTGCGCCATCACGACGAGTAAAGCTCCAGCTCCAGCTGCCGAGATTCGAGAACCCGCAACAGCCGGTTAGTGAACTCGCGGTCGCGATCGAAGTTCGGCGACGAAAGCGCACGGCGAATCTTTTCGAGCGTTACCTCAAAAGGCTTGCCCGGATGCCAATCGCCGCGATTTTCCATGATGCTGACCCGGAGGTCAGCAACCATCAGCAGAATTGCATCTTCGCGCAACTCCTGCTCGCCGAGCTTGTGCGGTCCGCGCCCATGCTCTTCGTCAATATGGTGGTTGCCCACGATCATTGCGACGCGAATCATGTGCTGGATGTCGCAGCCGCGCCGGAAAATCTGCGCAGCTTCTAAACAACGGCTTTCGATATGCTCCTGGTGCACGTCCTTCAGAGACCTCTCATCCGCGGTGAAAAGGCCAGACTTCAAATACAGCGGGATCTTTTCGCCGGGAAGCAAAACCGCGAACTTCTCGATGTCGTGCAAAAGCGCTGCGTGCACAATCCGGTCAATGCGCTCGCAGGTCATCCCGAGCATGCTCGCAAGCAAGCACGCTTCTTCAGCAACATCATCCATGTGCTGAAGAACACAAGCGTTCTGCTTTCCGAGCTCGTGTCCGAGCTCGGCAGCAATCCGCGCCTCCTCTTCCATTGCCCGCATCCGGACTTCATCGGTCCAATCTGCGACTTCCCTGGAACTCAAGCCAGTATCCCATCGCGGCTTGTGCCTGCGTTCAGCGTTAACACTGCCCGCAGACACCGTGTATTGCACATTTTCTGGCAACGTAGTTGTCTGCATACAACCCCCCTGGAAGTTGTAAAAAGCGTGGCAGTGCCGCGCGTTTGCTAAATAAAGCTTAATATTCCGGAATCACATTGGCGAGCCGCCGAATACACAAAATTCAAATGGAGCTCTCATTAAAAATTTGTACAACTAGCACTAAATTAATCCACACGCGTTTGGCGCGCCATTGACCCTGTTAGCGCTATTTGGTATACTGCCGCATATGCCAAATCTTTCCCGAACACTCGTTTTTATACAGTTAATACTTGGAGTTTTGACTGTAATTGCAATTCTTTCCCAAAATAAGGGCGTTGGCCTTTCAAACGTCTTTGGCGGCACCGGCGCGGTTTATCGCACCAAGCGCGGCTTGGAAAAATGGCTTTTTTACTTCACTATTTTATTGGCAATTGCTTTTGTTGGCGTTAGCTTGGCAGTAGTTTTGACCAGCAAATACTAATCTTGGGCAATAACTTGTTTTCTAAATTGTTAGCAGAACTGAAAAATATCGGACGCGGTCTTTCAAAACTGCGTTTTTTTCGTTTTGGCTATTTAAGCAAAACCTGGCGATTTTTCAACCGCAAAGAAAAAATAATTGCTGCTGCCTTAATGCTGATCCTCTGCGCAGACATTATTTTTGGCGCAACACGCTTCTATATCAAACACACCCATGCTATTGCAGGCAGTGGCGGCACTTACTCCGAAGGCTTGATTGGCGAGCCGCGCTTTATTAACCCGCTGCTTGCACAAACGCAAACAGATAAAGATATCAGCCATTTAGTGTTTTCAGGGTTATATAAATTTGATGACCAGGACCACATGGTTCCGGATCTGGCTTCTGGCGACCCGCAGATTGCATCAAGCCAAAAACAATATACAGTCACATTAAAGAAAGATTTAAAATGGCATGACGGCCAGCCGATCACTGCCGATGATGTTATTTTTACGGTTCAAACTTTGCAAAACCCGGCTTACAATTCACCACTGCGTTCAGCTTGGTCGAGCATTAAAGCGGAAAAAATTGACGATTACACGATCAAATTCAGCAACAGCGAAATTTCTGCGCCGTTCATTTCTAATCTTACCCTTGGCATCATGCCAAAGCATGTTTGGAGCAATGTAGAGCCGGCAAATTTTGCGCTTTCTAAATTTAACCTCGAACCAGTTGGCAACGGTCCTTTCCTGGTTAAGGAAATAAATAAAACCGCATCAGGACAAATAAGCTCAATCAATTTAGAAGCTTATGCAAATTACTGGGCAGGCAAAGCAAATATTGATAATATTGTTTTCAAATTCTATAAAAATTACGAAGATTTGATTTTCGGGTTGCACACCAAAGAAATTGAAAACCTTGGTTTTGTGCCGTTTGATAAAAAAGTTTATGTTGACCAAAACAGGACCAATTTAAAAATCAGCCAATTCCCTATTTTCCAATACCAGGCGCTGTTCTTTAATTTTTACCACAGCCCAAAAGTGCTTGCAGATAAGGACGTCCGCACAGCCTTGGCAAAGAGCGTTGATCGCGAAGCTTTCATAAATGATGTTTATTACGGCTTGGCAAAACCTGCTTATGGCGCAATTCTTCCGGGGCAGCTTGGCTACAATGATAATGTCAGCTATATCAATAACTACGATATTGCTTATGCGAATGCGCTGCTTGATAAGGCTGGCTGGACAGTAGACCAAAAAACCGGCTACCGCGCAAAGAACAACCAGCAATTGGCATTTACAATCACTACCAATGATTTTGTTTTGAATGTTAAAAGCGCAGAGGCGTTGCGCGACCAATGGAAAAAAATCGGCGCAAACATTTCCATTGCGACTATTCCTACTTTGGATTTTGAAAAAAATAACCTTCGCCCGCGCAATTTTGACGCTTTGCTTTTCAGCGAAAGCACTGGTTTTGACCCGGACCCGTTTGTATTCTGGCATTCTTCGCAGGCGCAGGACCCTGGCTTGAATGTTGCCCAATATAAAAGCACCGCAGCTGACCGGCTTATTTCTGATGCGCGCACAACATTTGACCCGGCAAAACGCGCGCATAAATATGCAGATTTGCAAACTTTAATGGCGAACGACATCCCTGCAATCTTTTTGGACCAAAGTGTTTTCGTATACGAACTGAATCCTTCGCTGCGCGGCATGCAAATTCAAAACCTTGCTGAACAAGAAGATCGTTTTTATGACATTGGCCACTGGTATCTGGCCACTCGCCGCGTCTGGAATCGCAAATAAGACCGTGATAAAATAAGGAACATGCCCTCGTGGCGGAATTGGCATACGCGCACGTTTCAGGTACGTGTGGGATTTATCCCGTGTGGGTTCAACTCCCACCGAGGGCACCAAAAAAGAGCGCACGAATGAATCGTGCGCTCTTTGCGCTATCTAGGTGTTACCTCGATCCGGCTTGCGAAGCAGGCAGACCCGCAAAAGAGATCCTTCAATTAAGGGGTTGCTGCGCAGCACGCGAAGGCCAAGAGAATTGAACATGCCGATACAAACACGGGAAATATCGTCCTGCGATGGTCCCCAGTGGTACCAATCTTCCAAAAGCCGCTCGTGCCCCACTTTGTAAATTGTGAGGATCGCTTCAGCCACAGAAGACTCCTGCGCACGCTCGAACACCTCCAATTCGGCAATGCTGCGCTCTTGTTCGCGCCAGATCTTCCGGTTAAAACGCCCACGGAAATCGATTAAGCGGTAGCCGGGCTTGCGCGGCGTCGCTGCCCAATGTTCGTGATACCTGTGCAGCCACCAACCGCCTTGGTAAAAACACGGCTGTTGCTCTGGATCAGACCCGCACTTGTCATAGAGCTGCCGCAGCGAATAACCTTGCAGATAAACAAGCCTAAAATCCGTACCAAACTTGTTGCTTTGTGCGGCTTCGTGCAAGGCTTTTTCACTGTAATTGACTTTGCTTTCCTGCTTGCCCGCCACACCCCAAGCTGAATTGGACATCCCCTCTGTTACTACCCGGCTTGGCCCCAGCAACTCGATTGCGCGGACCAAAGTTGCATCGGCCCTGTTCGCCATAAACCCTCCTTTGACGTGAAATACACTCAATTATTTGCCGTTTTAAGCCAAATGTCAATCATCATTATTTGACAACAATGGTTAAATAATGTATACTGCTATTAAATCGCTTAACAGCGCAACCCTACGTTAGTTTTTGAGAAATCAAAAACAAGTTAATAAGTAATTAAACCCGGCCATACGTGTAGCCGGGTAGAAAGAGTTTTTCATGATTAGAGAAAGATCTCAAAAGGATCCGCAAAAAGATCCCGAAGAAAGAGATCAAAAGCAAACATCTGTTACGGCAGCTGCTGCTCTAAACACAACCAGCAAATTCACTTCTTCCAGACAAATGCTCCGCATTATTCCAATGGGAGGCGTCGAAGAAATCGGTGAAAACATGACTGTGTTTGAGTATGGCGATGATCTTATTATCATCGACATGGGCATTGCTTTCCCAGATGAAACTATGCCTGGAATCGATTACATCATTCCAGACACAAAATGGCTTGAAGAAAACAAGCGCCGCATCCGCGGAGTAATTATTACCCACGGCCACTTAGACCACATTGGCGGCATTCCTTACATTTTGCCAAAACTCGGCGATCCGCCGATTTATACCATGCCTTTGACCGCTGGCTTAATTAAGAAGCGCATGGAAGAGTTTGGCTTGCTCTCACGCACAAAAATCAACACTTTTCAAAAAGATGACGTGCTGACATTGGGCCATTTCAAAATCCGCTTCTTCCGCATCAACCATAACATTCCCGACGGTGTTGGCTTGTCCATCACCACTCCGGTTGGCCAGGTTGTTTATGCCACAGACTGGAAATTCGACCATACTCCGGTTGACGACCGCCCAACGGAATTCAATAAAATTGCGCAATACGGCGGCGAAGGCGTGCTCTTGCTGATGTCAGATTCGACCAATGCAACCAAGCCTGGTTACGCAACATCAGAGCGCGAACTTTCTGAAACGATTGACCGCATCTTTGCCGATGCGCAAGGCAGAATCATTTTCGCAACATTTTCGACCTTGATCTCCCGCATTCAGCAGGTTTTCAACTCTGCCGCAAAATACAATCGCAAAGTTATTGTTACCGGCCGCAGCATGGTCAATAACATTGAAATTGCTTTGTCGCTCGGATATTTGAAAATCCAAAAAGGCATTGTCATCAAAACCGAACAGGCCAAAAAATATCCGGATAAAGGCGTTGTTGTCTTAACAACCGGCTCGCAGGGCGAAGAAGCTGCCGCTTTGGCAAGAATTTCCCGCGGCGAGCACAAAACCATCAAAATTAAAAAGGGCGACACTGTTGTCGTCTCCTCTTCCCCAATTCCGGGCAATGAAAGATCAATATCTTCAGTACTTTCAAACTTGACCCGCGAAGGCGCAAAAGTTTTGTATTACCAGAATTTGGACATCCACTCTTCTGGCCACGCAAAACAGGAAGATTTGAAATTGATGATTTCTTTGACCAAACCAAAATACTTCATGCCAATCCACGGCGAGCACCACATGTTGGTTGCGCACGCGGAATTGGCAAAACAACTCGGCATCCCAGATTCGAATATATTTACGCTGGATAACGGCCAAGCTGTTGAAATCAATTCTGCGCAAGTCGCAAAAATTGCTGACGCAAAATTGCCGACAGGCTACGTCTTCATTGACGGGCTTGGCATTGGCGATGTTGGCGAAGTGGTTATCCGCGACCGCCAGGTTATGGCAAAGGACGGCATGTTTGTGATCATCATGACTGTTGACCGCAAAACCGGCCGCCTGACCAATCAGCCAGACATCATTTCGCGCGGATTCATTTACATGAAAGGTTCTGACGAGCTGATCCGCGAAGTGAAACATGAAGTGCGAAAACTGTTCGAATCAAAAGGCAAAGGCGAAGCCAATTGGACTTACATCCGCCAAGTTGTGCGCGATGAAATCGGCGAATACCTTTACCAAAAAACCGAACGCAGGCCAATGATCCTGCCAGTTGTGATCGAAGTTTAGAGACGGAAGCTTGAAATTTTTTTCTGCTTCTGGGAATAGTACTCGCAGAAAAAAATTCAAACTTCCTTAAGAACTAGCTGTAGGCTAGTTCTTTTATTATGCAAGCAGGCATTTCTTTCATTATATCACCTTATGATATAATTCCATTACCTATGAAAAGGCAAACGCTAGTTTCAGGAATTCGCGCATCAAGCAATCCGCACATTGGCAATTACCTTGGCGCGATCAAGCAATTCATCCAACTGCAGGACAATGACCAGCTGGAAAGATTTTATTTTATTGCTGACTTGCATTCGCTGACTACACCGTTTGAAAAAAAGGAGCTGCGCAAAAATACTTTTGATGTTGCCGCAACCTACCTGGCGCTTGGCCTGGATCCGAAAAAATCCACTTTATTCCTGCAATCGCAAATTGCCGAGCACTCTGAACTAGCCTGGATTTTCGAGTGCATTACCCCGCTTGGCGAGCTTTACCGCATGACCCAATACAAAGAAAAGTCAGCGCAACATAAAGACTCCATAAATTCCGGGTTATTAAACTACCCGGTGCTAATGGCTGCTGATGTTTTGCTTTACAAGGCTGATTTGGTTCCTGTCGGCGAAGACCAGGTCCAGCATGTTGAGCTGGCGCGCATTATCGCGCGCAAATTCAATAACCAATTTGGCAAAACTTTTCCTGAACCAAAAGCTGTGTTAACCAAAGCAGCGCGCGTCAAAAGCTTAACTAACCCAGAGAAAAAAATGAGCAAAACTGGCGATACTCCTATATATATCTCCGATTCCCCTGCTGAAATTAAAAGCAAATTAAAAAAGGCGGTGACTGCAAGCGATGCTTCCGGCAAATCGGCTGGAGTGCAGAATCTGATGAATCTGCTTGCTGAATTTGGCAGCGAAGACCAGGTTAAATATTTCGAACAGGCAATGGCAGAAAATACCATCAAATATTCAGAGCTGAAAGAGGTACTTGCCGAAAACATTTCCGACCACTTTGCCATTTTCCGCGAACAGCGGCAGGATCTGCTTGCAAACCCGCAAAAGCTTGACGAGACCCTCGCAGCGGGCGCGCAAAAAGCGAGTACAGTTGCAAAAGAAACAATGCGCGAAGTAAAAGAAAAAGTAGGCTTACTCTAATCAGTGCATAAAAACTCCTCCGAAAGCCGGAGGAGTTTTTTATACCTGGATTATCCGAGGCGCTACTCGTCACTTACAATTAAATTAGCACTTTGGCGGAACTAATTACTGTTTTTATTTTCGCAACTGTTTGGTCAACCACTTCCTTATTTTTTCCTTCCACAGCTATGCGCAACAGCGGTTCTGTATTTGAGCCGCGTACATTAAACCAAACATCCGGATATTCCACAGTTACGCCATCAAGCAAATTTTGCTTGCCATCTGCAAATGCAGCTTTAACTTTTTCTAAAGATGCCGAAATTTCTGCTTGATCACGCATATGAATATTGATTTCCCCGGAATGGTAATACTTATCAAAGGGAGCGATAATTTCGGAAAAGGGCTTATTTTGTTCGGAAATAAATTGCAGCAGCTTTAAGACCAAAACCATTGGCGCTTCAAACACTCCGTAATCCAATTTAAAAGCATGATGCCCGGAAGACTCCCCGCCGTAAACTGCACCCTGTTCAATCATGATCGCTTTTATAAAAGAATGGCCCACGCGCGTTAACAGCGGCACGCCATGATACTGCTCAATCATGTCCAAGGTTATTTTACCCGGGCGGATGTCGTAGCTCACTTTCGCGCCAGGATGCTCCTTCAGAACAATCTGCGCAATCATGCCGCGCAAAATTGACTGCGCTAATGGCTTGCCCTTTTCATCAACAAAAAATACCCGATCGCCATCGCCATCTGTGGCAATGCCAAGATCTGCCCGCTCCGCAACAACGCGCTGGCAAAGCGGTTGAATGTTTTGCGGCTGCATTGGATCAGCCTCGTGGCTAGGAAAATTGCCATCCAAATCAAAATTCATCTTAATGATTTCGCAAGGAAGATGCGGAAACAAAGCAGACATATCTAAAGCACCCATTGCATTTGCAGCATCAACCACAATTTTCAAAGGCTTAATCTTGGAAACATCCGCGTATTTCAGCTGATCAGCAGCCTCCGCATCAACGACATGCTGCCTTATATTCAGCTCACCGCGCACTGCTGGCAAAGGCATTAATTGATCAGCAGCAATCATATCGCGCAGCTCATCAATACCTGCGTCCTTACTCAAGGGAATTGCTGCATTGCGCACAATCTTTAAGCCATTCCATTCTTTTGGGTTGTGCGACGCAGAAACCTGCATACCGCCGTCATATTTATAGTAAGCAACTGCAAAATAAAAAGTTGGCGTTGAAACCAAGCCAACATCATCAACATCAATGCCGCTATCCAGCAAACCGGCAATAACTTTTTGTTTCAGCGCAGGGCTGGATAAACGCATGTCCGACCCCACTGCAACTTTCAATTTCTTGCCAAGATTTTCTTTGGACAACAAAGTTGCAAAAGCCCTGCCAATAGCATAAGCTGATTCTTCATTTATTTGCTGCGGGTAAATGCCGCGAATATCGTAAGCTTTAAAAATAGTTTGATCGATTTGCATAAGATAATTATAGCAAAGAAAAAGGCCGCGACATTGGGAATGGCGCGGCCCAGTGGAACCGTTATAGCATGTAGCCTTGCGCACCTACATCAGCAGGGAATCGACGCCCTCGATTGCGTCGTCATCGGCGACCCCGAATGGGTCGAAGATCAGGAGGGGAAGATGGTACTCGCAGGGAAGGGAGAGATCCTCGGGAGTGACGTCGATCGCCAGGATGCGCTTGCCATCCTTGCGATACAGCCTGGACTTGCTCACGACTGCTCCCTTCTCGGACTCCCAGAAGTCGACGTTGATGCGGCGCACCACTTCGTTGTCCGGCAGCCGAGAATTGATCCCAGCGCCGACGTAGACGTTGCGCAGCACCTCGTAGACCTCCGGGTCAGCTCCGGGGCAGTATCGCTGGGCTTGCTCGAGGAAAAACGTTACGGCCGTAGTGGCCGTGGCGGGACCCGCCGCGGCGGACGGGTTGCTACTTGCTTCCTCCTTCCTCTTTTGTGAGGAGTTGTGGGACGCCTGACCCTCCGACCGTTCATTGCGGGGACGATGATGCCGGGGGTGCACCGGGGTGGTGCCGAGTGTGGAACCCTGCTGCATGTGTCTCATAAGCAGCATTTCCTTTTGCAGACGTTCGCCCGAATTACAGCTCTCGTTATGAGCGAAGCCCGGGCCAGGCTTCATATAAAATTCATCTTACTCCTTTTTGCTTAAATCGTCAAAAGCTTATACTAATTTATATTTTCAGCTGCAGCGTATTGAAAATTTAAGCAAAAAAGCATATACTTTGCTGTATGTCATTTAAGATTGGAATTGTCGGTTTGCCAAACGTAGGCAAATCAACATTATTTAATGCCATTACGAAAAGCAACGTAGAAGCAGCCAACTACCCTTTTGCGACCATTGAGCCGAACGTTGCTGTTGTAGCTGTGCCTGATGAGCGCCTGGAAAAACTGGCTGCCTTGGAAAATTCCGAAAAAATTGTGCCGACAGTGATTGAATTCGTAGATATTGCCGGTTTGGTTGCCGGCGCGCACAAAGGCGAAGGTTTGGGCAATCAGTTCCTGGCAAACATCCGAGAAGTAGACGCAATCCTTGAAGTAGTACGCTTCTTTAAAGATGAGAACGTTATTCACGTTGCTGGCGGAATCGACCCGAAACGAGATATGGAAACCATTGGCATTGAGCTTGCTTTGGCAGACCTGCAAACAGTTGGCAAACGATTAGAATCCGTGGCAAAAGAAGCAAAACAAGGAAACAACCGCGAGGCGCTGCTGAAAAAATCCGCTTTGGAAAAATATCAAACGGTTTTATCTGAAGGCAAAATGGCAGCAGAAGCGCAGCTTACTGAAGAAGAACAAAAAGCTGTTAAAGAATTGCAGCTTTTAACAACGAAGCCATTTTTATATGTTGCAAATGTTGCCGAAGATCAGGCCAACACATTTAGCGAGCCAGGCTTAATTCCAGTTTCAGCCAAAATTGAAAGCGAACTTGCGGAGTTGCCGGATGCTGAACGCGAAGAATATTTAAAACAACTTGGCATGAACGAATCCGGCCTAAGCAAAATAATCAAACAGGCTTATCAAACTTTGGGCTTGATTACTTTCATTACTGCCGGCCCAAAAGAATCCAAAGCCTGGACTTGCGTTTCCGGCACTAAAGCGCCGCAAGCCGCGGGAATTATCCATACCGATTTTGAGAAAGGCTTTATTCGCGCAGAAGTAATCCAATGGGATAAATTGCTCGAAGCTGGCGGCTACGGCCCGGCGCGCGACAAAGGCTGGCTGCGCGTTGAAGGCAAAGAATACGTCATCCAGGACGGCGATGTTGTCCATTTCCGCTTCAATGTTTAACCAATTCTTAATAGTTTTTGCGTAATATAAGTAGTGGGAGTAGTTTCTGGTGGACGCACAGCTTAAGGCGCTTTTAATTTGTTTTTAATTCCAAAAGAGTATAATAGAAGTGGATCTTTACAAGGCAGGCCTAATCTGGTATACTCTCATCATAATTAAATAAGTACTCCTCTGGCTTAAGCCCGGGGATGATGAGAAAGGAATTTGATCATCATGCCACAGTATGAATTGATGTACATCGTTGCATCAAGCGTTTCTGATGACCAAATCCCCACAGTTACTGATGGGGTTTTAAAATTTATTTCTGATTTGGGCGGCAATGTGCTCAAAGAAGAAAAGCTCGGCAAAAAAAAGCTTGCTTATCCAATCAAAAAAACCAGAAACGGTTTTTACGATGCAGTAACCTTTGAATTGCCCGGCGAAAAAGTTTCAGAGCTCGAGACCAAGGTTCGCACCACAGAAGGCATTATCCGCCATCTGATCGTAAACTTGGAAGAGGCTCTGGTACGCATGCAAAAAGACATTGTTGCGCAGGAAAAAATGAACAAGAACCGTTCTGACCGCGCAAAAGAAACGGAAACCGCAAACCCGGTTACTCCGGAAAACCTTGACCAGAAAATCGAAGAGGCGCTGTCCGAAGATTTATCCAAAGCCTAAATAATTAATTCAATACATATGGATTTAAATAGAGCCCAAATCATCGGCAGGCTGACGCGCGACCCCGAAATGCGCACTACGCCATCCGGCACAAATGTTTGCTCTTTCTCAATTGCAACAAATTTCGTTTATAATTCCGCAACCGGCGGCAAGCAGGAACAGGTTGAATACCACAATGTTGTTGCTTGGCGCAAACTCGGCGAAATCGCGCACCAATATTTGAAAAAGGGCAGCCGCGTTTACGTTGAAGGCAGAATCCAAACCCGCAGCTGGGAAAGCAATGACGGCCAAAAGAAGAACCGCACTGAAATTGTTATTGATAACATGATCATGCTTGATTCCAAAGGCGCTGGCACTGGCCCATCGGCTGCCCCGGCAAAGAACGACTTTGCCGCTTCACTCGAAGAAGTCCCAACAATTAACCAAGAACAGCAATCAGACGAAGAGATTTCTGTTGAAGACATTCCATTTTAATTATGCAACCACAAACCAGAAAAACTTGCTATTTTTGCAGCAACAAAATTAGCTACATTGACTACAAGGACACCCAGACCTTGCGCAGATTCATGTCTCCGCATGCAAAAATTTTGTCGCACAACAAAACCGGAACCTGTCCTAAGCACCAAAGAATGGTCACCCAGGCTCTAAAAAGAGCACGCCACATGGCATTGCTGCCATTTGTCGCTTCCTAAAATTAATTCGGACTAAAACATGGCACTCGATATTTCAGACGTAAAACTCGGGCTTGTCCTTCAATTTAACGGCGAGCCATACCAGGTAATCTGGTCAAACCGCATGCGCACCGCGCAAAGAAAGCCGGTCATGCAAACAAAATTAAAAAACATTATCAATGGCAAGGTCATTGAATACAGCTTCAAATTTGGCGAAAAAGTTGAAGAAGCTGACGTTACCCGCGAAAAAGCCAGCTTTTTATATGCTGATGATTCTGGAACGCACTTCATGAACCAGGAAACTTTCGAAACAATTGACCTGCCAAAAGAAGTAACCGAAGCTCAAGAAAAATTCCTTAAAGAAAGTATGGAAGTTACGGTTTTGAAATACAACGGCAACCCAGTTTCCATTGAAATTCCAATTAAAGTGGAATTGAAAGTTACCGAAGCGCCGCCAGCAATCACCGGCAATTCCGCTGGCAGCGTTACCAAGCCTGTTACTTTGGAAACTGGCCTGATCGTCCAAGCGCCAATGTTTATCAAGGAAGGCGACACCATTCGAATCGACACCAGAACATCAGAATACGTCGAACGAGCAAACTCATAAATAAAAAGCCCCGCAAAGGGGCCTTTTATTATTTATGTGCTTCTTGCGCGTGCTTCTCTTCGAGATATTTTTCAACATCTATTGCTGCCATCGAACCAAAGCCAGCTGCAACCACAGCCTGGCGATAACGCCAGTCGTGCACGTCCCCTGCTGAAAAAACTCCTTCCACGCTGGTGCGGGTGCTGTCATGCACTGCAATATAGTTTTTGTGGCCGAGCTCAATCTGCCCTTGCAAAAATTTTGTGTTCGGCGAATGTCCGATCGCCAGAAACAAACCATCAGCCTTAAAATTCGTTTCATCGCCGGAAACAGTGTTTTTCAGGCGCACGCCTTCAACATGCGACGCGCCAAGCACGTCAATAACCTGCGAATTCAAAATAAAGGCAATTTTCGGATTTGCCTGCGCGCGCGCAAACATTATTTTTGATGCGCGGAATTCTTCAGTGCGGTTTACCACCGTCACTTTGCTGGCAAACTTCGTTAGATAATTCGCCTCTTCCATTGCCGCATCGCCGCCGCCGACCACAACCACCTCTTTGCCGCGGAAAAAGAAACCGTCGCAAGTTGCACAAGCGGAAACACCCTTGCCGCGCAAGCGCTGCTCATTTGGCAAACCAAGCCAATTTGCATCCGCGCCCATTGCCAAAATTACGGTTTTGGCAAGATACTCTGCTTTATCAGTTTTGACCCGAAACGGCTGCTGCTTAAAATCAACTTCCGAAACAGTCTCGTAAACGATCTTCGCGCCAAAACGCTGTGCTTGCTTAATCATTTTTTCCATCAGCTCCGGTCCCAAAATTCCCTCTGGAAAACCGGGAAAATTCTCCACTTCAGTGGTCATCATCAATTGGCCGCCCGGAGTTTGGCCGGCAATAACCAACGGATTAAGATTCGCGCGCGATGCGTACAGCGCAGCAGTCAGCCCAGCGGGTCCAGAGCCGATAATAATTGTGTTGAATGTGTCGTGCATAGTTTTATAGTTACCTAGTTATTCTAGCAGATCAGGCAAGCCTTGAAAAAACCGCGTGAATATGGTAAACTCTTGAAGTAAATTTTGAATTTTTTGCGGCCCTATCGTCTAGTGGCTAGGACATCAGGTTTTCATCCTGGTAACCGGGGTTCGATTCCCCGTAGGGCTACCAACAAAATTTTTAGGTCTCTCCGCAATCACTTTGAACGGTTTTAGCCAATTGGTTATTAGGTTTTCATTATTCCAACTGAAGTTTTCCACTAACGACTTTACCAGAAAACGTTTTTTCTCATCAGATGCTATCCTGTATGCTCGGGATGGTTTTTTTAATAGTTTTCCAATTTCTGCTATTTGGTCAAGCGTCTTGTTATCCGCCTTTTCCAAAACCAATCTCCGTTCGTTAAGCGCAACCTCTTTGTTTAAGAGCTCTGTGCGCTGTACCTTGTACGCTGGCTC
>CAZLFS010000004.1:9746-17902 GCA_964559005.1 uncultured Candidatus Saccharibacteria bacterium | reverse complement strand
GATAAATGCGTTTCCTTCAGCATGGACATCTTTTGATTGCTCGATTTTTTTCAAGTTATCCACTTCCGGAAAAATTTCTTTTAGCAAGCCGCTTTGATCAAGCAGCTCAATCCCCTGCATATAATTTTCTGAAGCGAGTATCTTGTCCAGCTCCAATTTAATTCTCGGACCGGAAATTTTCTTGATTAATTTCGAGTGGGCACGAATTGCTTCAAAATCTTTTTTATTAATTTTAAAATTAAGTGTTGTCGAAAAGCGCACCGCTCGCAGCATACGCAGCGGATCTTCAGATATTCTTTCTTCTGGCTCGCCGACAAAATGAATAATTTTATTTTTCAAGTCCTCGATGCCGCCGACGTAATCAATTAAATCATTGTTTGCGGGATTAAAAAGCAGCGCGTTAATCGTGAAATCGCGGCGCAAAACATCCAAATGCTCAAATTGGATAAAATTCAATTTGTCCGGATGCCTAAAATCAGAATAATCTTGTTCGGTGCGAAAGGTTGTAATTTCAATTTTATTACCATCTTGCACTGTGCCGATGGTGCCAAATTTCTCGCCAACATCAAAAAAAGGCAAACCCAATTTTTGAAGGATGCCTTTAATCGCATGCGGATGCGCTTCGGTTGCCAAATCGATATCAAAGTTTTTCTTAGCCAACAAAGGTCGCGCACCGCACCGCCAACCCAAAAAGTTTTATAGCCTTTTTCCTGAAAATAATTGCAGAGGCTTGCGGCTCGCAATTGATAAGCATTGAGCTTAATATTATTAAGCTTGGTTTTTTTAACTTTGTTCATCGTGAAGAACGCCTCTGCTTTGGCCAAATTGGCCGCGATGCGCTTTTTTTGCAACTTTCAAGCGAGTAAGGTTTTTTTGTAATGATGCTGACAAGGTTGCGTATTCTTCAGACGAAAGCTTCACTGCGCCTTTCATTGCCTGCAGCGCTTTGCGCCGCGCTTCTTCTGCCCGCGCTTCGTCGATTTCTTCAGCGTGCTCCGCAACATCAGCAAGGATAATCACTTCGCCACTTGGGCGCACCTCAACGAAACCGCCGGAAACGGCAATATGCCTGGTTTGGCCGGCATTCCTGACTGTAAGCTCTCCGGCTTGCAACTGCGCAATGAGCGGAATATGCTTCGGCAAAATTGTGATATAGCCAAGCGTGGTCGGGCAAGTTAAAGAATCGATCTCTTCCGAGAGCACACTGCGTTCTGGAGTTACGATTTGGAATTTAAGTTTCATACCTGCTAGATGGCGCCTTTCATATAGAAGAATTGTTCCGGCTTGTCGTCGTGCTTGCCAGCAAGAATTTCCTGTACGCCGCGGATTGTTTCTTTTAGTGGGACGTATTGTCCAGGCGTGCCAGTAAATGTTTCAGCAACGAAAAATGGCTGGGACATGAATCTTTGCAATTTTCTGGCGCGGCTAACGGTAAGCTTTTGTTCCTCTGACAGTTCTTCAACGCCAAGAATTGAAATAATATCCTGCAAATCGCGGTAAGCTTGCAAAGTGCGCTGCAATCCGCGTGCTGCTTGATAATGCTCCTCGCCAACAATGTTCGGGTCTAAAATTGTCGAAGTCGAATCCAAAGGATCAACTGCAGGATAAATGCCAAGTTCGGTTAAAGCGCGGTTCAAAACCACGGTGGAATCAAGGTGCCCGAAAGTGGTTGCCGGTGCCGGGTCAGTTAAGTCGTCTGCAGGCACATAAACCGCTTGCACAGATGTAATTGAACCATCTTTGGTTGAAGTGATTCTTTCCTGCAGCTCGCCCATTTCAGTTGCCAATGTCGGCTGGTAACCGACGGCGGAAGGAATACGGCCAAGCAATGCAGAAACTTCCGAACCTGCTTGCGTAAAGCGGAAAATGTTATCAATGAAAAGCAAAACATCCTGGTGCGCTTCATCGCGGAAATATTCAGCCATGGTCAAGCCGGTCAAGCCAACGCGCGCGCGAGCACCCGGCGGTTCATTCATTTGTCCGAAGACCAACGAAGTTTTGCTTAAAACTCCGGAATCTTTCATTTCGTGGTAAAGGTCATTGCCTTCGCGGGTTCTTTCGCCCACTCCAGCGAAAACAGAAACGCCGCCGTGTTCTGCGGCAATGTTTCTGATCAGCTCCTGGATAATAACGGTTTTGCCGACACCTGCACCGCCGAATAATCCCACTTTGCCGCCCTTTAAGATCGGGGCGATCAAGTCGATAACCTTGATGCCCGTTTCAAGAATTTCGCTTTTAGTTGATTGGTCTGTAAAGTTCGGGGCGTGGCGGTGAATCGGGTAAGATTTTTGCGCGGTAACGATTTCGCCGCCGTCAATCGGATCGCCCAAAACTGAAAACATTCGGCCCAAAGTAACATCGCCAACTGGCACGGAAATCGGCGCGCCAGTATCAACCACTTCCATGCCGCGCTTCAAGCCGTCAGTTGAAGACATTGAAACCGTGCGGACAATATTGCCTGGTTGCTGCGATTGCACTTCCAAAACTATTTTTTCATTGCCAAGCGCAACAGTTAGCGCAGAAAAAATTTCCGGAAGATGGCCTTCAAATTTTACATCAACAACCGGGCCGATAACCTGGGTGATTTGCCCGAGATGAGTTTTTGTAGCTGTTTTTTCCATGTGTGATCTTTCTGTTTAGTTTAGGTGGTTAATTTGATTAAATATAGAAAATAGATGCATGCCCCGACTATAACGATTACCGCAAGTTGCTTAAAAGTATTCGCTGAAAGGATTGCGGCAATCTGCCAGATCTTTAGCATGCCGATCAGCAGCACGGTGACCGCGAACAGCGTTGCCCAGCGCCGCAGAAAATTAAAGTTGCCTATCATACTATTCAATTGCGATCCTTCCTGCGGTGATTTCCGCCAGCTCTTTGGTAATGTTTGCTTGCCTCAATTGGTTATATGTTAAGGTCAAATCATCTATTAAATCGCTTGCGGCATCAGTCGCGTTTTTCATCATAATCATGCGCGCAGAATGCTCGGAAGCGTCCGATTCAAGAATCGCCTGGTAAATTTGCGACTCAAGAATCCTTGACAGCAAATAATCAAGCACCTTATCCGGATCAGGCTCAAATAAATACTCATAATGGAAACTGCCTTTAGTATCTGGCAAATGCGTGGAAGCATGGCCGCTCATTTCTGCAAAGCCGTCGCCCGCAGTTCGGAACGGCAACAATTGTTTGACTACTGGCTTTTGCGTAACGGTTGAAACAAAATGGGTATATGCAATAACCACTTTGGAATAATTGCCTTTCAAATATTCATTCACTATTAAATGTGCGATTGGCAAAATTTCCTCGATTCGAATAGTCCGGTCAATTTTAGCAAAATCAGCTACAATCGTGCTGCCCATGCGCACCATCGCGTCGCGGCCCTTTTTGCCGACAGAAACAAACTCGGCAACAATTTCCGCGCCCTTATTTTCGGCAATATACTTTTGCACGGCGTTTGCGAGGTTAACGTTGAAGCTGCCAATCATGCCGCGGTTCGATGAAATTAAAATCACTGCGATTTTATTGGATTTGCTTTGTTGCGCAAGCAGCGCGTGGAATTTAGGGTCAACTTTTCCGGAAAGATTAGTGATAATCTGCCAAGCCAAATCCGCGTAGCCGCGCGAAGCAAAAGCAGCCAATTGCGCTTTGCGCATTTTCACAGCAGAAATCATCTGCATTGCGCGCGTAATTTTCTTCGTGCTTTTTATGGACTTGATGCGTCTTTTAATGTCGCGTGTACCGGGCATAAAATTAGTACAAAGTACCTAAGTACTTAGTACTTTGTACTCCCCTTAAAATCATCAATTGCCTTTTTCAATTTGCTTTCTGTGCCTTCGGCTAAATCTTTTGTTGTGCTGATCTCATCAATAACGTCCTTAGCCTGTGTATCCAAAAACTGATGGAAGCGCTCTTCCCATTCGCGAACTTTTTCAACCGGCACGTCATCCAAATGGCCGTTAGTAACTGCATAAAGAATCGCAACCTGGTGCGCAACAGACATTGGCTGATATTGGCCCTGCTTCAAAACTTCCTGGGTGCGCACACCCAAATCCAATTGCTGTTTGGTGGTCGGATCAAGATCCGAGCCGAATTGCGCGAATGCCGCAAGCTCGCGGTATTGCGCCATAGCCAATCTTAATTTGCCGGCAACTTTTTTCATTGCTTTGGTTTGCGCAGAAGAGCCGACGCGCGAAACGGAAATGCCGACGTTTAATGCTGGGCGAATGCCTTGATAGAACAAATCCGATTCAAGGTAAATTTGCCCGTCTGTAATTGAAATAACATTAGTTGGAATGTACGCGGAAACGTCGCCAGCCTGCGTTTCGATGATTGGCAAAGCTGTGATTGACCCGCCGCCATACTGCTTATTCAATTTTGCGGCGCGCTCCAGCAAGCGGGAGTGCAAGTAGAACACATCTCCGGGGTAAGCCTCGCGTCCTGGCGGGCGGCGCAAAAGCAAAGAAATTTCGCGATATGCAACCGCATGCTTCGACAAATCATCGTAAACAACTAAAACATCTTTGCCCTGATCCATAAAGTATTCGCCCATTGCCACGCCAGCGTACGGAGCGATAAAAGACATTGCCGCAGATTCAGAAGCGCTGGCGCTGACCACGATCGTATAATCCATTGCCCCGCGCTGCTCTAACTCCGCCACTATTTTCGCAACCTTTGATTCCTTTTGGCTGATGGCAACGTAAATGCAAATTACATCTTGCCCTTTTTGGTTCAAAATCGCATCAATTGCAATTGCAGTTTTGCCGGTTTGGCGGTCGCCAATAATCAATTCACGCTGGCCGCGGCCGATCGGAATCATCGCATCAATTGCTTTAATGCCGGTTTGCAATGGCACGCGCACAGATTCTCTGGTAATGACGCCCGGCGCCACTTTCTCCACCGGATAAGTCGCGTCAGCTTTAATTTCGCCTTTGCCGTCAACTGGCTGGCCAAGCGCATTAACCACCCTGCCAATTAATGAGTTGCCAACGCCAACGGACAAAATTTTGCCGGTTGCGCGGACAATTTGGCCTTCTTTGATTTTTGAAAAATCGCCGAAAATAATTGCACCAATTGTGCTTTCTTCAAGGTTTAAAGCCACGCCCATTATTCCGCCCTCAAACTCCAACATTTCCGATGCCGCAACTTGCGACAAGCCTGAAATGCGCGCAATGCCGTCGCCAACTTCAATGACAGTGCCAACTTTTTCTACTTTAACGCCTGGCTGGTAAGCCGAGATCTTCTGTTTTAGCTGCTCAATTATTTTATCGCTCATAAAATGGTAATTAGTGATTAGTGATTGATTTTTTTAAGCTGTCCAAGCGCTGCTTTACTGACGCGTCAATTAGCGTGTCGTCGACTCGCACGACTACCCCGCCAACCAGTCCTGCATCTACATTTCGTTTCACTTCAGCCTTTTCGCCTACGATTTGATTCAACTCCTGCAAAATTGCCTTGTCGCTTTTCATTTCGCGCGCAGTGGTGATTTGCACTTCTTTGATGCCTTTGCTTTTCATTTCCAAACGATGATATTCCGCTTCAATTTCATCGAGCATCTTTAGGTCGCCATTTGCCGCAAGAATTTTTACGAAATTATCCAGTACTTTGTCCTGATCCTGCGGACGAACCTCGAAAACTGCTTCAAACAAGGCTTGTGCGTATTCTTGAGCTTTCATTTATCGTGCAGCCCCCTTCAAACTTTCTTTGATTAACTGTTCATCTTTTTTTGGATCAAGCTTTTCGCGAATAATTTTTTCGGTTGCGGAAACAATCAAGGTTGCCGCTTCTTCACGCACTTCTGCAATCAAGCGTTCTTTTTGCGATTCAATGTCTTTTTTAGCTTGCACAATGATTTTCTCGGCATTTGCTTTTGCTTCATCAACAATTTGCTCTTTGATCTTTTGCGCACCTAATTCAGCTTTTGAAATAATTTCACTTGCTTCCAAGCGTGCTTTTTGGATTGCAGCTGCGCGTTCTTTTTCCGCTGCTTCGTGCTGATGCTGAATGTCTTCCGCTTGCTTCAAGGAATATTCAATTTTGCTGGTGCGCTCTTCCATTTTTTGCGCGAGCGGGCCAAAAACCCACTTTTTCAAAATCAAATAAATAATCGCGACATTGACCAGCTGGGCAATGAATAATTTCCAGTTAATGCCAAGGGTCTGCACCGGCCCTTCTGGCGCCGCTGCTTCTTGCGCGTGCGCTATCGGGATGATTGCGTGAAATATGTTATTTAGGATATGGATCATAATTTAATTCTTTTACAATTCTGAATCTGTTTCGCAAGAGACCCCTTTGCGAAACAATTTCAAAACTTTAAAGAATGAATGTGATGACCAAAGCGTAAATTGCAATAGCCTCGGCAAAGGCCATGCCCAATAGCATCGGCACAAACAGCGAGCTGGCGCTTTCAGGGTTGCGGCCAATTGATTCCATCGCATTAGCGCCGATTTTTCCTACGGCCAATGCTGGTCCAATACCGCCAACTGCGATTGCAAATGCTTTTGCAAACTCTTTTGCTACTACTAAATCCATTTGATTAGTCTCCTGCCCTACATCAACGTGTATATTTGATTTTAATCGTTGGTGGGCGTTAGTTAACTAACTTCTTGCCTCTTGTCGATCCAAAAGACCAGAACCTAATTAGCTATGCGAAGATGCAGATTCGTGCTCGGAACCGTGTTCGGCGTGTTCCGGCAATGGCATTGTTGCCACGGAAATATAAACTAAAACTAGCATTGAGAATACCAAGGACTGAATCAGGCCGACAAGCAATTCCAGGAACATGAACGGCAAAGGCAAAACAAACGGCAGAATCCCGGACAAAACGGTTAGCAAGACTTCGCCAGCAAAAATATTGCCGAACAAACGGAGCGAGAGCGAAATCATTTTTGCGACTTCTGAAATAATTTCCAAAATGCCAACGCCGAATTCGACAAATGCGGTAAAGATCACCATCACTTTGCCCGTTTTAAATGCTGCCACTAAATCGCCAAGCTTAATAAACTTATTGCCATAACGCAAAAAGCCGACTGTTGCCACGCCGATGAAATGCGAAAGCACCACGCCAAGCACAGCCATGCTCAAAGTTAAATTCACGTCAGTGTTTGCTGGGCGGAATAAAGGAATAAACTCACTGCCGCGGAAAACACCAATTGAACCAACGCCTGGAACCAAGCCAATCCAGTTTGAAATCAAAATGAAAAAAAATAATGTGCCAACCAGCGGCAAATATTTTAATGATTTATGGCGCGAGCCAGTAACCTGGTCAAAGTACCCGAGAATTACTTCTAATGCGCTTTCTAATAAGTTTTGCAAACCGCGCGGTACGTCTTTAATGCGGTTGCGCAGAAAAAAACCGACTGCTAAAAAAAATAGGACTGTTAGAGTCGAGTTAATGTAGGTGTTCGTAACACCGAAGTTTCCGATATTAAAAATGGTTTCAGCAGCAAGCGGTGGTAATGCTAGCATTATTTATTTTCCTGGTTATCTTTATTATCTTGATTATCTTGGGATTTTTTGATCTTTGCGGCTTCTTCAAGCTTCTTAATCATTTCGGCAAAACGGCGATAAATCCAAATTGTGGAGGACAAAACCGCAAGGATAATACCGACAAAAATTAAATAGTTGGTGTGATATTTGGCGTCCAGCGTTTTACCCAAAAAAGCGAAGAAAACAATTGGCAAAGCAATGATAAAACCCATCTCAAAGGCCACTGCCATTACTTTAACTGTTTCCGGGCCATATTTGTGAGTTTTATTTTGCGATTTTTGCTCTGTGCTTTCTTCGAAGTTCGCCATATTTTCCTAAAAAGTACAAATAAAACGTAAATATCCTAACAGAATAATCGCGATCTGGCAAGGGTGGCAAAATTTTGAAATACCATCGACAAAACAATCGCCACGGCTCTTGCTGTGGCGATTTGATTTAATTAAAAACGCCCGCTCTCCTATGTTCTAGAGAGCGGGACTAAGATGATGATGGGATTTTGATATCAACGACGCGATGGTCAAGGACTCTGGTTACTCCGGATGCGGACGCAACGTAAATTATTTGGTTGTCGGAGCTATAGCCCCAGAATGTGCCTTTGATGTTTTGAACGCCATCGCATGTTTGTTGGATAATTTCTATTGCCGTTTTCTTGGGCAAAACCTGGTTAAGCAAGC
>CAZLFS010000004.1:0-9736 GCA_964559005.1 uncultured Candidatus Saccharibacteria bacterium | reverse complement strand
AAGCGCTTAACTTGTTCCCGGGAAAGCAATTTTCCCCACATAAACCCTCCTTGTTGGGATGAACCTATTGGTAAGATAGCATAAAGTCAAGCAATTAAATATGTAATAATAAACAAAAACCGCTATTTAGCGGCTTTCTTTTTGTTAATAATATGGTATAAATTGTGAATTATGGAAATGGAGCCGGCTGTCGGACTTGAACCGACCACCTGCGGTTTACGATACCGCTGCTCTACCAGATGAGCTAAGCCGGCAGATCCTAATTATAAGCATGCAATGGCTTGCCAGCAAGAATCTGCTCCACCTCTTCAAAGCCAACAGGAAAAGCGTAATTGTAGCGCGGAGGCAATGCGAAAACATATCTAGAATTGCGGCCAAGCTCGCTGGGTGGGATAGGCGCTGCGCTAACCACCAGCTTGCCCGCAACAACATCATTCCACTGCTTCGTAGTAAAAACCATTATTGGAATATCTTGCCTTGGCTTTTGTGCGGTCCATAACGGATGCCTGATGGAAAGCAGCGGCCCGGTATCCACAAGCACATTATTTGATCGGCCCTGCCATTTGTCGGCCACGATTTTATAGCCGCTCCATCTCGCTGGCAAAGAAAAAGTAAAGCCGTACTGGCTGTTTGTGTATGCTACCCCGCTCTGCGGTTGGCTCGGATTGCTGCGATTGCAACCGGCAGCAATTAAACTGACAAACAGCAAAGATAAAAATATTTTTTTCATGCTTGGTCCTACAACTTATGGCGATAAAGCTCTAAAAAATTTGGAAATTGCGAGTGTACGTTTTCAGGAAGATTATTTAAAGTAAAGAATCCAAGCTCGTCAAACTTATGCGGTTCGCCAATCTTCACCTTTGCCGGATCAATCAAAACTTTAAAATCGAGCGCGATCCAATGCGTCTGTCTGCCTTGGTGCTCGCGATGCACATCACGATAACCTAAAAATTCGAACGCCAAAACATCTGTGCAATACTCTTGCATGATTTCCTGGCGGATGGTTTGCTCCACTGTTTCGCCAAACTCCACCCCGCCGCCGCCAATATCCCAGCGGCCGTGTTCATCCCTTGCATTTAGGCTTCTTTTTGCCATGATAAAATTTCCTTTTCCGTCATGACAAAAATAAACCACGGTCACGCCGGTGTAATCAACACCCTTTTTTAATTCTAGCTTTTGGAACTCTAACATAAAATCAGTATACCATGGAGCGGGTAGCGGGAATCGAACCCGCATCTCAGCCTTGGGAAGGCCGCATTCTGCCACTGAACCATACCCGCGTTTGTAAAACGCCGCCGAAGTGGCGGCGTTTTTATTTCACACGAAAATTCTATTGTATGCTGGCCGGGCTGGCAAGGTGCTTACCCGCAGCATAACCGCTTGTTTGTGATCCTAAGCAGAAATTCAAAGTATATGTTGGGTAAACTTGCACCGCAGGCGTGCCAGTACCAGTGTAAGCTATTCCTGATGCTTTGTAGGTGTAGGCATTATCTGCATCCGTACAAGCGCCGTCTGCTGGAACTGGTGCTGATGGCATCAAAGCTATGTAAGTTGGAAAAATATCATTTAACGACTTTGGATAACCGCCATGGTCGTTGTAATAGAGTTCCAGCGCGGTTGCTAGTTGCTTTACATCTGCTAGGCGTTGATTATCGCGGCTACCATATGCACCCCCCGATCCGCTTGCGCTATTTAATCCACCAAGGTCTTTGGTCATGTCATAATATTTTGCTGGCGCGCTGACATTTACCGGCTGTTTTGCTGCTGAAATTGTTGCCGTCAAAGTCAATTGAGATTTTGCAGTTGAAACTACATCTGGCTTTAAAGGCGAAGTTGCCGGACCAATATTTTGGATGCCTTGGGGCGTTGCCGCGACAATGCCTGCTGCATAGCCGCCGGTTGCTTCACCTAGACAGAATTTAAACTGATAACTTGGATAGAGAGTTTTCCCGAGCCTAACAAAGGAGTTGCCAGAAGTCTGGTAAGAATAGTTGGCATCGCTTCCGGTACAGCGACTATCATCCGCCGGGAAAGTTGGTACAGCACTGATATACATTGGCACTAACGAATTGATGCTTGCCGGATAGCCTTGATTATCGTCGTAATAGAGTTGCAGCGCTGTCGAAACCTGGCGGGCGTCAGCCAAAGATTTTGCGTCAACTGCTTTTGTTTTTGAACCACCTTGGGCAGTTTCTACTACAGAGGGCATTGATAAGCTAATATCCACTTTGTGCAACAAATGGTCTTTTACGCCCAGCCAAAGGTCAAACTTATCGAAATTCATTTGGTCAATAAATTTAGAAACAGTATTTTTTGTATCTTGCGGATTATCTAGCCCCGAAAACTGGCTGGAGTTGTTGCTTGAAGCATGCTCCTGGTCAAATACTTTATTGAAAATTTCTTTTGCATAATCCTTATCTATATCCAGGCTATAGTGGTAAGCCGATGTGCCGTCAATAACTTCGGCACCAACATATTTATGGCTTTTGACTAATTTAGAATAATCAAAAGTTTTTAGCAGTTCTTCGAGCTGTTTATTGTTGCCTGTATCGTGGATGCTTTTTGTATCAATTTTAACCCAACCATTATAATCTTTAGCCAGGTCGGAAGCGAATGGAATTTGCGAAACATCGACATAGGTATTGTCACCGACAGTTAAAGCCTGAATATTGTTTATGCCAGCATTGACGCTGCCAAAATTGTAATTAAGCGAAAACTTTGAAGAACTCTTAACACTATTCTGGTCAGTTGCATCTTCGTCCGAAACCATATGTAGCGAAACATTAATATCCTGGCTTTGGTATTTGTCTTTAAAGCCAAACTGGCCGTCAACATGGCTTAATGCCGGAACGGCTGCGGTATTAAGATTTTTCGCGAACTGCGCCCAAACTCTGCTCGGACCGAAAAATGCGGCATAAGCGAAGAACGCTGCCAACAAAACTATAACCACAATCGCAATTGGCAGTACTATCTTTTTCCATCCGGATTTTTTCACAGTCATAGGTTCCAAACCGCTTGATGGATCAGTTACTGGCATTGGCTGCGCTGTTTGCATTGCTTCAGAGTGGATTGATGTCCCAGGCACCTCTTTTGGAGCGGGCTGGCTTGCGCTTGGCTGTGCGGGTGCGGTTGCCCCAGGTTGCACCGCAGCACTAGCGTCAATTTGATGAAAAGCCGCTTCAACATCCGCATCTTGCCAGCCTGCCACAGAAAGATTGTGACGAATTTCGACATCGGACATGTGCATGCCGCGTGCTTTTTTTATGTAATCCAATAACTGTTCATTCATATTATTTTGATTATGTGATAATTTTGCATTTGTTCATCAAACCAGCTTTGGAAATCAGCCGCCTTGAAAAAAATTTGTTTTACATGATAGCGCACGCTGCCGCCGGGGCCAGAGTTATTTGTTTCCTCAATTACGAAAAGGTGCAGGCCAAAGCGTGTTACTGCGACGTGCGGCGCGTGATCAGCGTACTGGCTAAATTGATTATAATATTCCGGGACAACATCCTGAAAACCGACAAAACCCATATCGCCGCCGATCTTTGCTGTAGCCGGATCATCACTGTAGCTTGCTGCAAGCTTATCAAATTTTGCGCCGCCATTCAATAATGCTTGCACCTGGTCCAATTTTGCATATGCATCCTTATTAAGGTCGCGATTAGAGTTAAACCAAATTTTAAGTTTTGTACTGGCAACATCCGGCTGAACAATAAGTTTTTTGAACTGGCTTTCGCTTAAGCCATAGCGCTCGCCTAAATTATTGATGCCGCTTAATTTTTGCATCAGCTTATAAGCATCATCAATATCTGCGCTGCTTGGCTGGACATTAACTCTTTTTGCAAGCTGGCCTGAAACAGAGTTTTTGATGAGCTTATTTAACACCGAATCTTTAACCTGGGTGCTGACTGTTACTTTATTGATATGTGATATCGCGCCAAGGCTTGCGTAATAATCATCCAACGTAACGATACTGGAATTTACCAATGCTGCTGGCAGTGGCACGACCTTGATTAGGTTTCGGCTGAAGGGGTCTTTTGCGCCAAAAACATAAGCGCTGACAGTTAAGAGCACCAACAAAAAAATGATTATTGCAATTGCTACTAAACTTTTATTTTTCTTTTTTGTGTCGTTACTCATTATGCACAAAAAAATAATTCCACCATTTTTGCAGATTTGAAGGCTGGCTGCTTGAGCTTGAATTTGTGTTCGCGTCTGCCATAGAGGTTTCGCCGGATGGCGTATTAGCGCTTACTTGCGTGCTGGCTGCTGGTTTTGCGAAAGAATAAACCACTTCCCCGTCCTTTTTCATATTCAACTGCTCGCGCGCAGCTTTTTGCTTGTATTCATCAGTTTTCAAATAAGCAATAAAGCTCTGCAAATCATTATTATTTTTTTGCAGGCTTTGTGCTTGTGCGGAAAGCGAGTCAATTTCTTTTTGCACAGCATATTTTTGGCGAAATTGGTTGAATTCGATAATAATCGCAAAGATCAAAAAAATTGATCCGCCAACAATAAACGCTTTGCTTTGGATAAATGATTTTAGATTACTCATCAGAACGATTTATTTTTTGGTGAATATGCGGGGCGTAAGGAATGTGCTGTTCAATTGGCGCGATTTCCGGCTGGGTGTAAGTGATTTTTTGCGGCCCGGCGTATTCGAGATGTATGCGCCAAATAAAATCTTTAGCTTTTGCCGGCGCAGGCACCTCTTTCAAAATCAGCGGCTCATCCAAGCCGACAATCTGCACCAAGACGTCGCCATAATGGAAAAGCGTGGAAAAAAATCCAGTGGTGCGAAAGCTGACATTCAAAATTCTATCCAGCGGCGTTTCCAAAACTGTTTTTTTGAACAAGCCTTGGCGCGTAATGTGCAGCAAGCGGCGTGAAGTAATTAAATAGGCATTTAACGACCAAACCAGGAAAACATAAAGCGTATAAATGCCGACTAGGCACGTCCAAGCCAAAAATATTTTCGCATGCGTTGGCGAAGAAAAAATAAATTGATATTTCAATTCCAAATACCAAGGAATGAAAACCAAACAAAAAATTTCCAACAGCTTCGGCATCAAAGTCAGCTCGTGCTTGCGGTAAAGCTGAAGCAGCTTTTCGTCCTTATGCAATACACTTCTAAACATTTTGTTTCTACTTAATGAGAGCGTAACCGAATAAGGCAATAATCATTGAAAGCACCACCAGAAAGGAGATGATTGTCATGATCAGATTTAAGCGTTTTCGGTTTCGCAACATGCGTTAATTATACCATAAATTTAGGCCTTATGCTTTACAAGCTCTAAAATATCTGCTATATTTATCCACAACGCGACAGCGCTGTTTTTTTACTGCCCTACCCGCAATTCCCGCCACGCAGTGACACAGCCAAACCCTTCCACAACTGTCGCTAAATGCCCTCCGGGGGCAACAGGAGGAACAATGCAAGTGCACGTAGGCGCAGATAGCCCGCCAGCAGAGGAGTCGGATTCAGAGCTGCTGCAGTTGAGTTTCATCAAATTCCAACACAGGATTCGCCAGATGAGCGAAGAGAGGCTCAAGCAGCTGCTCAAGGAGCTTCCGGCAGAAACACCAAGTTCGGAAGAACGGACTAAGCGGAACATCGTCACCAACGAGATGAACCGCAGAGAGCGGACTCGCACCGGCCGCTCTTCGGGACCGATCAGGTTCGACCAGGCAAGCACGCCTGGCTTACGCCGCATCAACTGCGCGTAAGCAAAACCGGAGACCAGACCCGAAACGCGCACCAAAAACAGGACCCTGCAGCAATTGCAGGGTCGCTTTTTATTTCTTTAAAACTGCCAGGAACGCTTCTTGCGGAATTTCCACTTTGCCGATCATTTTCATGCGCTTTTTGCCCTTTTTCTGCTTGTTCAAAAGCTTCATTTTGCGGGTGACATCGCCGCCATACAAATATCCGGTAACATCCTTGCGGAAGGCCTTAATCGTCTCGCGCGCAATTACTTTGCCGCCGATTGCGGCTTGCAGCGCAATTTCAAACTGCTGGCGCGGAATCAAGTCTTTTAATTTAGAAATTAGCTCGCGCCCGTCTGATTCCGCAGTGGAGCGGTGCGCAATTGTTGCCAGCGCCTCAACGCTCTCCCCTGCAACAAGGATGTCGATTTTAACCAAATCGCCAGTGCGGCTTTCCAAAAATTCATAATTAAGCGAAGCATAACCCGAAGAAACGGATTTTAATTTATCATAAAAATCTATAATGATGTTTGCAAGCGGCATTTCGAATTGCATCAGCACGCGATCCTGGCCAAGGTATTTTATATCCTTGTTGATCGCCCGGCGCTGAATGGCAATTTCGAGAATTGATCCAATGTAAGCTTGCGGGGTCAGAATTTCAACATTCATCCAGGGTTCTTCGACGCTTTGGATAATAGAAGGATCCGGCCATTCTGCAGGCGTATGGATAATTTCTTCACTGCCATCGGTGAGGTGCACTTTATATGCAACGCTTGGCGCAGTGAGCACCAAGTCTAGATTATATTCGCGCGACAAGCGTTCCTGGACAATATCCATGTGCAGCAAACCGAGAAAACCAGTGCGGAAACCAAAACCGATTGAAGGGATATTTTCCGGCTCGTAAATTAACGCCGCATCGGAAAGCTTCAACTTTTCCATAGCATCGCGCAACGCCGGATAATCCTCTGCTGAAGTCGGAAAAATAGTGGCATAGACCATTGGCTTAACTTGTTTGTAGCCGGGCAGTGGCTGAATCTCTTTGGCCGATTTTAGAGTGATCGTATCGCCGACGCGCGCCTTTGAAACATCGCGCAGGCCTGTGACAATATAGCCGACTTCGCCGCTTAAAATTTGTTCTTGCGCCTCAAACTTCGGCCGGAAATATCCGACCTCCAAAGCTTGCATTTCGGTGTTTGTGCCAATGGTGCGAATTGCCTGGTTTTTCTGGATCTTGCCATCAAAAACTCTAATGAAAGTGATAACACCGCGATGGATGTCATAAACAGAATCGAAAATCAAGCCCCGGAATTCCGCATCAGGATTCCCTTTTGGTGCAGGCACTCTTTCGCACACTGCTTTCAAAATTTCATCAACGCCTTCGCCGGTTTTTCCGGATGCGTATAAAATTTCTTCATCAGTAAAGCCGAAAATCGATTTTAACTCTTCGGCAGTTTTTTTGCGGTCTGAATTCGGCAAATCAATTTTATTAACCACTGGGATTATCAATAAATCGTGTTCCAGCGCCAAGTGAACGTTTGCCAAAGTTTGCGCCTCAATGCCTTGGGTAGAATCGACAACCAGGATCGCCCCTTCGCAGCACGCCAATGAGCGCGAAACTTCATAAGTAAAATCAACATGGCCAGGAGTATCAATCAAATTTAAAATGTAATCTTTGCCAGCAAGCTTGTAGTCCATGCGTACCGGCTGAAGCTTGATGGTAATTCCCCTTTCGCGCTCCAAATCCATTTGATCCAGCAACTGGTCTTTCATTTCGCGCTTCGAAACGGTATGCGTGAATTCCAAAAGACGGTCCGCCAACGTGGACTTTCCATGATCAATGTGCGCAATAATACAGAAGTTACGAATATTTTCCATACTTATATAAAAGTATATTCTATCGAAATATGCGTCTTTTTACAATATCCACGATATGATCAGCCTGCTCTATACCCATTAGCGACGTGACGATCAAATATGTCACTGCCGCAATTACGCCCGCGCCGAGACCGTAAAGAAAGACGTTCAACGTGCTTTCCAATTTAAAGAGCGCGGAAAGAATATACAATGAGACGTAAGTAACCAGCGCCATAACGCCGGTGGCAAAACAAATTTTGACAATGAAATCGATAATATAACTGTCGTGGAAATCCGGCAAGACATGATACAAAGCAATATAAAGAATAAGCATGTTGATAATGTTTGCAATTGTAAATGCCAACGCCAGGCCCAAAATTCCCCCATGCCTGCCAAGATAATATGCAAGCACGGCGCTTACTGCCATTGAAATGAGCGTGATAAAAAAAGGAGTCATGCTTTTGTGCCGCGCAAAGAAAGATCTGGAAAATAAGGGAGTCAGCGCTTGCGCGGCAATGCTGATTGAAAAAATTCCCAAAGCATTGGCAGTGTTTTTTGTGCTCGTCCAGTCAAAATGGCCGTGGCCGTATATGACGCGCACAATCGGCGAGCGGATCAAAATAAATAAAATTGAAAAAGGGACCACGAAATATAAAATATCCGCCATTGTCCGGGCAAGAATGGCGCTGAATTGCTCCTCGTCATTTTTGGCAAAAGCTTCGGCCAAGCTTGGGAAATCAACAACCGCAAAGGAAATGCCAAACATGCTTAGCGGCAAAGCCTGCAAATCATTAGCATAATTAAAAATGCTGATTGTGCCGGTTGCCAGCGATGAGCCGATAATTGTTGCGATCAACAAACTTATTTGGGTATTATCGACGCCAAGCGTGCGCGGCAAAAAAAGCTTAAATATTTTGCGCAGCGCCGGATGCTTCCAGTTTAATTGCGGGCTGAATTTAAAGCCATTGCCAATTGCGCCAGGCACTTGCACCAGCAAATGGCCAAGCGCGCCGATAATTACACCAAGCGCAACACCATCAATGCCAAACAATGGGTACAAAAAATAAATGCCGAAAATTATGCCGAGATTATAAATGATTGGCGCAAGCGCAACCAAAAAAAATTTCTTTTGCGCATTTAGCAGGCTCGAAAAAACATTTGAAACCATGAAGATGATCGGCGAAAGCAAAAATATTCTTGTTAAGTGAATTGTCGTTGCAAGCTTTTCAGCGCTAAATCCCGGCGCGATCAATCGCACAAAAATCGGCGCGGCAAAAAATAACACCAAGCATAACGCGAGCATGCTCAAAAATGAGATCGTCATCACTGAATTGACTACCTTATTCGCCTCTTCGCGGTCTTTAACATAATATTCGGTGAAAACCGGGATCAAGGCGACTGAAAGCGTGCCGAGAATAAGAAGTGAAGCGACGAAATCCGGAATGCGGAAAGCGGCAACATACGCGTCAGACAAATCGCTTGCCCCAAAAGTAGACACGAACAAAGACGCGCGCAAAACGCCGATTATTTTTGCCAGCAGCGTAAACGCGCCGACCAAGCCAGCCGAACGAATTAGTGAATTTTTTGAAGTTGGGGTCATTTATCCAAAACCAGTCCGATGAATTGATCAGAATCCAATGTTGTTGCGTAATTAACTGTGCCCGGGGAAACTTCCAGGCCATATGGAGTATACCAGAGAACTGGAAAATGAGAATTTAGAGCATAGCTGAAATCGATTGGCGCATTTCCGGGCTGCTTCTGGATTAACAGGCTAAATTTTTTATCTTTCAGCACAAACGGCAAACGGTATTTGATGGTTACTGTCGAGGTTTGGCCTGGGCTGGTTTCAATCCAATTTGCAAATTCAGTTTTACCCGATTCTTTTGTAATAATCGTGCTGGTTTGCGCATCAACACTGGTTTGCGCATCAATGGCAGCCAAATCCGAATCAACCGTAAACGCGCTGGCTTCGTTGTAATCGCTGCCGTCAGAATGATAATAAGGGTGCGCAGTAAAACCGTGCGCGGAAATTAATTCGCTGCCGGCTGGCACCAACACGCGCAGGTAATCAATATTTTTTGCCGGGTCGGTCAGGTTCGGATCAAGGCTGCGCGTGTATGTCAGCGTACTGATTACCGAATCATCAGGCTGAACTTCTGACTGCAGCTGCAAT
>CAZLFS010000003.1:17940-21763 GCA_964559005.1 uncultured Candidatus Saccharibacteria bacterium | reverse complement strand
AACATCATCTTTGACAACCTTTTCAGCAATGCCCTGCAAGCGAGGGTCTAGTGTGGTTGTGATTTGTAATCCGCCGGTTTGCAGGGCGCTTTCACCATATTTTTGGGTGATATAGTCTTCAATGTAAAGCACAAAGTGTGGCGCTTGAATTGAGTCGCTCGCCTTAACAAAATTCACTTGTTCATTTTGGGCTTGGCTCTTTTCGGTTTCAGTAATGTACCCTTGTTCATACATTTGCTCTAAAACAAGGTTTTTGCGGCGGTCTAGGTCAGCGCGATGCGGTCCGGTTGGGCTATAAAATGTTGGCGCTTGCGGCAAAGCAGCAAGGTAAGCAGCTTCTGCCAAATCTAGATCTTTTGCGTGTTTGTTGAAGTAGGCCTGGGCTGCGGCTTCAATTCCATAAGCATTGCGGCCATAAGGGATTTCGTTTAAATACAATTTTAAAATGTCGTCTTTGGAGAAAATTTTGTTGATTTCCAAAGCCAAAATAATTTCTTTAATTTTGCGGGAAGCAGTGCGCTCGCGTGAAAGCATTGCGTTCTTAACAAACTGCTGGGTGATCGTGCTGCCGCCCTGCTCTACTCCGTGGTGCGCAATATCAGCATAAAGCGCGCGGAAAATGCTGCGCATGTTAATGCCGTTTTCATTATAAAAATTGCGGTCTTCAATAGCGATTGTTGCGTGGCGGACATTATCATTCATGTCCGAATAAGGAATCAGCGTGCGTTTAAATTCGCCATGCACTTCGTAAAGCAGTGAGCCGTCACGCGCAAAAATTTTTGTTGACTGCGGAATAGATCGTGTCAAAAGTTTGTTTGGATCAGGCAAGTCTTTCGCAAACCAAATGAATGCGAAAGCCACCAAGGCCAGGAAAATTGCCAAGCCTCGGATGAACCAATTAAACACTCTTTTTTTGCTTAAATCTTTTGGCAGTCGAAACTTAAAATTTGATAAAAAACGATTATTTTTAGGTAGTTTCATAGCAAAATTATACCTTATTTATGCTAAACTTGCTATAATTCCCATATGGATAAAATAGATGAAATTTTAACCCGCGGGGTTGAAGAAGTTATTGAAAGAAAACATCTTGAGGCGAAATTGCGTGGAAAGAAAAAGCTGCGCATCAAGCTTGGCATTGATCCGACAGCGAAGAAAATCCATATTGGCCGAGCAGTAGTGCTTTGGAAACTTCGCGCGATGCAGGACCTTGGACACAAAATTATCATCATTATCGGCGATTTTACCGGGCTAATTGGCGATGCCTCGGATAAGGATTCGGAACGGCCAATGCTTGAAGCAAAAACCGTTAAGGAAAACATGAAAGGTTACGTTGCCCAGATCGGCAAAATTTTGGAGATGAAGAAGGTTGAGCTGCAATATAATTCCAAATGGCTGAAGAAGTTAGGCTATTTGGAAATTGCAGAGCAGGCTGACCAGTTCTCTTTACATGAATTCGTTGCGCGCGAAAACATTGCCCGCCGCATTAAGGAAGGCAAGCGCGTTGGCTTGCGCGAAGTGCTTTACCCATTGATGCAGGGATACGATTCTGTTGCGATTAAAGCAGATTTGGAAGTTGGCGGCACTGACCAGCGTTTTAATTTATTGGCTGGCAGGACTTTGCAAAAGCATTATCGCCAAGAACCGCAGGATGTTATGACTTTTAGCCTGCTGGAAGGAACTGATGGCCGCAAAATGAGCTCCGCCTGGGGCAATGTCATAAATATAGACGATGCGCCGGAAGAGATGTTTGGCAAAGTGATGTCTATTTTGGATGAATTGATTGTGAAGTACTTCATGCTTTGTACTTTGTACCCGCTGGACAAGGTTAAAGCAATGGAGTCTGGCATAAAATTTGGCAGCATCAATCCGCGCGATGCCAAGGTTTTGCTTGGCAAAGAAATACTTAAGCTTTATCATGGCGAAGAAGCTGCGCAGCGCGCTGCTGAAGAGTTTGACCGTGTCCATAAAAACAAGGAAATGCCTGAAGAAATGCCGGAATTTAAACTAGCTGGCGAAGAATTGATAAAAATTTTGGTAGAAGCAAAAATGGCGAAAAGCGGCAGTGAAGCAAAAAGGCTGGTTGACCAAGGTGGAGTTAAAGTTAATGGCGAAACGGCTAAAGACTACAAGCTGAAGGTGCCAAGCGGGGCGGTTGTCCAAGCCGGTAAAAGAAAGTTTGCGAAAATAAAATAATTGTATAAAAAAATCGCCGCAATTCGCGGCGATTTAAATTCGCATTGACGCGCACAGCGCAATTGCCAGCGCATCTGCGGCGTCATCTGGTTTTGGCATTGATCTCATGCCAAAGGTTTTTTGAACCATATATTGAACCTGTTTTTTATCGGCTTTGCCATAACCGCAAATTGACGATTTAACTTGCAGCGGCGTGAACTCTTTTAATTCAATGCCGTTTTTCTCGAGAGTGAGCAGCGTCACTCCCCTCGCTTGCGAAACTGCCATTGCCGTTTTGGCATTACTTTCAAAATATAATTTTTCCACGCCAGCCAATTCCGGCTTGTATTTTTTTATCAATTTCTGCAAATCCTTTTGTAAAACCAAAAGCCGTTTAGAATCAGATAGTGTTTTTTTGGTAGTAATAACACCAAAATCAAGGATTTCAAAAACGTTGTTTTTCAATTTTTTGATCAAGGCGTAGCCAGTAGTAGCGGTGCCAGGATCAATGCCTAAAATAATCATTTTTATAAATTAGCTGATGTATGCACGGCAACAACATCTTCATCGTCAGAAAGCGCATCGTATAATTTTTGCACCGCAGGCTTGTCTTCTTCCTTTAAATCTGTGCCTTGCGAGGATTCCATAATCACTTCTGCTTGGGCGATTTTTGCACCTGCCGATTCAAGTGCTCGCTTAATTTTTTCTAATTCTTCGGGCCTGGTGTAAATTTCCAAACCTTCGTCTGATTCGCGCACATCGTCTGCACCTGCGTCAATTGCCGCAAGCTGAATTTCTTCCAAGTTTGGCGTGCGTTCAACAAGGATTTGGCCTTTGGTTTGAAACATCCAGGCAACTGAACCTTGTCCGCCCAAGTTGCCGCCATTTTTTGTGAAAATGTTGCGGATCATTTGAAAAGTGCGATTAGGGTTGTCGCTTGCTGCTTCGATTATAAAAGTAGTGCCTGCTGGGCCAAAGCCTTCATAAATTAAACTTTGCACCTGGCCAGCTTCAGCTCCGGCAGCTTTTTTAATGGCGCGCTCAATGTTGTCATTTGGCATTGCGTTTTCACGCGCTTTTTCAACCGCCAGGCGCAATTTGAAATTCATTGCTGGATTAGTGCCAGATTTTGCGGCAATTGTGATTTGCTTGGATAATTTTGAAAACAGCGCGCCTCTTTTTTGATCGGCAACGCCTTTTGATCGTTTAATTTGCGCCCATTTTGAGTGTCCGGACATAGCAATTTATTTTATCATAAAAGCAAACGGCCGCCCAAGGTTCAGGCGGTCGTTTTGATTTGCTCTTCCGAGAGCATTGTTACGTAGCGCTGTTCTGCTTTTTTCAGCTGTGCTGCGTGCAGGCGGTCACTGGCAGGAGTCACGGCGCTGCGGCTTTCCATGTCGATGGCCAGCGCACAGATGTCCTCTTTGATGCGCTGCGGTTGCTTGTGCAGGCATGCCAGGAACACAACACCAAAACCAACCAACACCCCACCAACACCAACCAACCCACCCCAAACACAACAAACAACAGAAGAAGAAAAACCACCACAAACACAACGGGTCTAATCAATAAACAACCAAACAATTAGACATATTATTATTGAAGATTCAGTCTACCAAATGCAACACACAAGAACAATACCACCAAG
>CAZLFS010000003.1:0-17930 GCA_964559005.1 uncultured Candidatus Saccharibacteria bacterium | reverse complement strand
TACGAACACCAGCATGTCCACTTCGTTGTGGAAATGCGCCAGAAAACGATCCGCTTGCCCACGGTGGTCACGGTTGCTGCCCCAGACAGCATTGCGATAAAGCTCGGCATTGAGAATCCCCGCGAGCTCGGTTGCAGCAATCTCCGTATACTCCCGGTACCAGGTGATGATCTTGGTTTTGCAAGCGCCTTCGCGGTAAGGCGCGAGGAATTTTGCAAATTCCCAGAGGTACTCTTGCAGGCGGCCAAGATCGCGAGTGTTCGGGACCGCTAGAAGTGCTACGTACTTCATCATTCCTCCGGGCTGTTGAGTTTAGTGTAACAGTAGCAATATAAGCCGGCTTGGTCAAATGTTTATTTGAAACTGACTAGCACGGTCATCTCGCCTTTGATGTTTTTGCGCGCGTTTAGCTTTTCCGAAACTTCATAGGCGCTACCGCGGATAAATTCTTCGTGCATTTTAGTCAGCTCGCGCGCAACGACCACCTTGGAGTTTGGCCAGGTTGTTGCAAGATATCCGATCGTCTTATGGATGCGATGCGGCGATTCATAAAAAACAACTGTCGCTTCCAGCTCTTCAACGCTTTTCAGTTCATTGGTAAATCTGATTTCGCTCTTTGGCACAAAGCCGAGAAAAATAAATTTGTCTGTGGGCAGCCCGGAAACGCACAGCGCCGTGATTGCCGCGTTTGGCCCGGGAATTGGGCTAACTGGGATTTCTTCTCTAATTGCTGCGCGAATTAAGCGGAAGCCCGGGTCAGAAATGCCCGGCGTGCCAGCGTCGCTAATTAAAATGCCATCGTGGTTCCTTAATTCAGCGATCAGCGGTTCAAGCATTTCCTGCTCATTATGCTCGGCAAATTGTTGGTATTTTTTCCCGGTTAGGCCAATATGGTCAACTAAATGTTTGGTGTGTGCCGGGTTTTCAGCAATAATTAAATTAACCGCTGAAAGAGTTTGGCGCGCACGTTCAGAAAGATCAGACAAATTGCCAATTGGCGAAGCAAGTACGTAAAGCATTACTTTTTCTTTTTAATGTATTTAAAGTGCGGCAAATTAATGTCCATTTCCGCGCATTTATCAACGCGTGCAGTGCATATTTTGCGGCCATACCAAATCATTTGATTGGAAAACTTGATCCAGTTCTTTTCTGGCACGATTTTCATCAAATCTTGTTCGATTTTTTTCGGATCCGTGTTTTTAGTCAAGCCCAAACGGTTTGAGACGCGGATAATATGCGTATCTACAACAATTCCTTCTGCAATGCCATAAGCATTTCCCAAGACCACATTTGCAGTTTTGCGGGCAACGCCGGGCAATTCGATTAATTCTGCCAATTTTTTCGGTACTTTGTCCTTATATTTTTCGTGAATGATTTGCGCGGTCTTCTGGACAGATTTTGCTTTATTAGTGTAAAAGGTTACCGGATAAATATCTTTTGCCAGCTGGGCTGACTTTGCTTTGGCAAAATCAGCGGGAGTTTTATATTTTTTAAATAGTTTTTCGGTAACTTTATTGACCAGCACATCAGTGCATTGCGCGGACAAAATGGTTGCAATAAGCAGCTGAAAAGGCGTTTTATAGTGCAATGCGGTTTTCGCGTCTGGAAAATATTTGTCGAAAACCTTTTGCGCGGCCGCTGCTCTTTGCTTTAAAACCTTTAAATCTTCCATGCAGTGATCTTAGCAAAAAAATAAAACTCCCTAAAGAGGAGTTTTATTGAGAAAAGTTCCCAAAGAGCTAATCAATTGTTGTAGTAAAAGTACTTACAACGAGTAAAGTTAGCAAACGCTAACAATTGGCTACTTTCCTTTATTCAATTTTGTTTTTGTTTCTTCTCATCAGCTCTCCGCAAAGCGGAGTGATATGAGATTGAACTTTTCTAAATACATTATATCAGAAAATTCGATTTTGAGCAAGTGCGTTGCACCAGGTTAGGCAGTAATTTGTTTGTAGCGTTTATTCATGTAAACCGTAAATTGTCCGACGCCGATCATCAACAAGCCGGCAATGATTAGCGCAATTGGCCAGCCGAATCCTGCGCTGAAATATTCTGCGGTAATTTTTATGATATAACCAATCAATGCAATTGCGCCCAAAAACAAGTAGGCTTTGCTGTGCAAGTAAATGCTGCCAAAAATCGCGCCGAATGCAAGCAGTGGGAACAACAATTCATAAAAAATATTTTGATCTGGCTTGAATCCGCCCAGCGCCATAATTGCGCCAAATACGGCGACCAAGCCAAAGAAGCGTAAGACCGGTGCAAGCGCGGAGCGGTGCGTTTCAACAAAGTACTGCGCAAGCAGCAAATAACAAGCGCCAGCAATGAGTACGCGGTACTCTAAAATATGCAAATAATTTAAGGTTGTTTGCGAATTTTCCAGGAGCATCGCTGTAAACGCGAAGTAAAGCCAAGTCAGGTAAGCTATCTCAAAAATGGAAAAAATGTATTTTCGGTAAATCCAGTAGGATGCGATAAAGACTGCGGAGGCCAACGCGGCAACAATGCTTTGTATCTGATAATTCATTGAGTCGTTGCCTAGTTGCTCAATAGTTACGCCAATGCCTACCGGCAGAGTTAAACATGCAATCAAAAAAAATGCCTGGGCAAGCGATTCAGTGCGCTCTTCTCTGCTAAAAAGTGCACCTGCAACGTAAGTTGCAATACCTGTGCCGAGCGTAATTAATATTCTTGAAGCGCTGTTTAGGTTTTCCCAATTTAGCGAAACCAGTGCGGCAATGCCCATAAAGGCAATTAATCCGCCAATGTAATAGAGCACTGTGGATATGCTCAAGCGCGAGGTTAACAAATCCGGATGTCTGGCGTCTTTGTTAATTCCCTGTTCATAGGCATCGATCAGCTCTTGTTTTGTAAGCTGATTCGCTTCTGCCAACGATTTCACGCCTTCTAACAGCTGCTCTTTATTGATTTGCTCCATATATTTATTTAATTACCCAACCAAGGAAATGAAAATAATATCCTTGTGGATTGGCTAAATTAATTTTTAAGCCGATTTTGGAGTTTGGTGCTTCAAAGTAGCGGGAATTATAATTGTTTACGCCGCCAAAAAATAATGTAAATATGCTTTCATTGCCGTCCGGCCTGGTGATTGTGAATCCGTCTGGGGAAGTTGTGTCGCCCGAAAGATTCAAGCTCTGCGCATCAGCAAGCGTGATTTCCTTATTTGTATTTTCTGCGGTGTTGTGTAAATAAAATTTTATATCGCTGCGCGTCAGCGGGTAAAAGCTTTTTTGATCTTGGGGAAGTTCAATGATTTTCTCTTCCTTGACCGTGTAACGGTAGTAGTAGTCGTCTTCGTTTGTGTAGACGAAATCATACTTCGGCTTTTTGGCAAAGGCAGCCGGCAAATAAATGCTTAATGCAATCGCAATAACCAGTAAAACGGGTATCGCAATTGCAGCCATTAAAGTCCAATTTTTTTTCATAAATTTTGGTGGGCATGCCAGGACTCGAACCTGGGACCAATTGTGTATAAGACAATCGCTCTACCAACTGAGCTACATGCCCCAATTGTTATATTTTTACGCCGTACTTTTTTAATGCAGTATACACTGCCTTGACGTCGCCAGTAAAATGGATTGTTTTGATGCCAAGCTTTTTTGCGCCGGCAATATTCTCTTTCGCGTCGTCAATAAAAACCATTTCTGCAGGCTTTATTTTTAAATCGCGCAAAACGAATTTATAAAATTTTGCGTCTGGCTTTATTGCGCCAATCTTGGAGGAATTATAGAATTTTATTCCTTTTAAATTAATGCCAACGCTTTTCGCGTATTTTTCCGGCCAAGTTTTTTGAATATTTGAGATAATCACCACCTTGTAGTTTTTACGCAGTTTTTGCGCCAAATTCCAGATTGGCTCAATCAAGCTCGAATCTGTAAGCAACTGCTCAATTTGCTTTGTGGAATAAGGAAGCTGCCAAATCCCTTTAATTGCCTTGAGATAATTTTGGGTTGTGCCTTTGCCGGTTTCAGCATCGTCATTTGCTTTTTGGTAATAATGCTGCTTTGCTTCGGAAAGTTTGTCTAAACCTAGGAAATCCTCAAGCAGTTTTACCGTATTAACCACAATCACATTGCCATAATCAAAGGCAATCACTCTAACATCAGTTTTCATCAGTTATTTAGATAATAGTAGAAGATGCAACCTTGTCCCCCGCGTCTAAACGCATCACCCGAACCCCTTGTGTGGCACGGCCTAAAGTGGAAATGTTATCCAGCTTGGTGCGTAAAGTTTGCCCCTGGCGCGAAGTGAGCAGCAAATCGTGCGGTTCCTCGCCGGAGATTATGTGCATAGAAACTATTTTGCCGGTTTTGTCGGTTATCTTCAAAGTTTTTATGCCAGAGCCGCCGCGTTTCTGTACTTTGTAAAAGCCAAGGTCAGTTTTTTTGCCTAAGCCGTTTTCAGTAACGACCAAAACCTGCAGGTTTTTAGAATCGCGGTCCTTGCCAATTATATCCATGCTCATCAAAAGATCTTTGCCTTTCAAGCGCATGCCGCGCACGCCGGATGCTGCCCTGCCCATTGGCCGAATGTCTTTTTCGTTAAAGCGAATTGCCTGGCCAAGTTCAGTTGAAAGCATAATTTGGTCGTCGCCGTTGGAGAATTTAACCCATTTTAATTCATCATCTCCTTTTAATTTCAAGGCGATCATGCCGGAGCGGCGCACTTTAGCAAATTCTTCCTTCTGGACTTTTTTAATCAAGCCGTGTTTTGTTGCCATCACCAGATACTTGCTTGGGGTTTTCTTGCTTGAGGAAAGCACCGCAGTTGCATATTCGCCTGGGCCAAGTTGTAGGAAGTTAACTAATGCCTGGCCTTTTGCAACGCGAGAGCTTTCCGGAATTTCGTAAGCTTTAGTTACAAATAGGCGGCCTTTGTTAGTAAAGAACATCAGGTCATCGTGCGTGTTTGCAGTAATAACGTATTCAACGACGTCCTCTTCTTTGGTGGTCATGCCAATAACGCCTTTGCCACCGCGCGCCTGGGTGCGATAAGTGTCTGGAGTTTGGCGCTTAATATATCCGGATTTTGTAATGGTGATAATGACATTTTCTTCCGGAATGAGATCTTCTGCTTTGAATTCGCCAATGCCGTTTTTGACCACTTGCGTGCGGCGCTCATCGCCAAAACGGGCTTTCAAATCCAAAACCTCTTTTTTGATAATGCCTAACACTTTTTTCGGCGAGCGCAAAATATCTTCGAGTTCGGCAATTAACGCGCGCTTTTCTTTTAATTCGTCCTCAATTTTTTTGCGTTCCAAACCAGCTAATGTTTGCAGGCGCATGTCCAAAATCGCGCGCGTTTGCACTTCAGACAACTTAAATTTCTTCATCAAGTTGTTAAAGGCGTCTTCTTTTGTTGGCGATTTTTTGATTGTTTGGATTACTTCGTCAATGTGGTCCAGTGCTTTAGACAGGCCCTCTAAAATATGTGCGCGCTCTTTTGCTTTGCGCAGTTCATATTCCGTGCGGCGGCGCACCACGATTTGGCGGTGGTCCAAATATTTTTCGAGCACTGTGTGCAGGTTCAGTGTTTGCGGCTCAATGCCATCAACCAAAGCCAGCATGTTCATGTGGAATGTTTCTTGCAATTGCGAGTAGTTGAATAACTGGTTCAAAATTTTGTTCGGCAGCGCTTCTTTTTTCAAATCAATAACAATGCGCACGCCGTCTTTGTCAGATTCGTCGCGCAAATCTTTGAGGCCTTCCACTTTTTTGTCGCGGACCAAATCCGCAAATTTTTGCAGCAATGTCGCCTTATTTACGCGATATGGGATTTCTGTAATTAATATTTGGTAATTGCCGGATTTTGTTTCGATAATTTCTGTTTTTGCGCGCATTACTATGCTGCCCTTGCCAACTGCGTAAGCGGCTTTAATCGCATTAACATCATAAATAATGCCACCAGTTGGAAAATCCGGGCCTTTGATGTGCTCGAGCAGGTCTTCGACAGTTGCTTTTGGGTTATCAATTACAGTGACGATCGCATCGCAAACTTCTGTCAGGTTATGCGGCGGAATGTCAGTTGCCATGCCGACTGCAATGCCCAAAGTGCCGTTTAGCAATAAATTTGGCAATTTTGCAGGCATAACCACGGGCTCTTTATGTGTGCCGTCAAAGTTATCGCGGAAGTCCACGGTTTCTTTATCGATATCCGTAAGCAGCTCTTCTGCCACTTGGGTCATGCGCGCTTCAGTGTAACGGTATGCAGCTGCAGAATCGCCGTCCATGCTGCCAAAGTTCCCTTGGCCATCAATTAACGGATAGCGCATTGCGAAGTCCTGTGCCATGTGCACCATCGAATCGTAAACAGCAATATCACCGTGCGGGTGGTATTTGCCAAGCACGTCGCCGACGACCGTTGCTGATTTTCTGAATTTTGCATTGTGGCGCAAGCCTTGTTCGTGCATGGAATAAAGAATTCTGCGGTGCACTGGCTTAAGGCCATCGCGGACATCTGGCAGCGCGCGGTCAACAATAACGCTCATCGCGTAATCAAGGAAGCTCTCCTGCATTTCCTGTTCAATATTGCGCGACTTTAGTAAGCCTACTTCTGGATTTGCTTGTTTTGAATCAGCCATGGTTATTTTTTCGCTTTATAATTTTGAAAATCTTTAGTGATTGTTGAGATAACTGTGCCGCCATTGTAACGGTAATTGCCGACTATTAGCCAGAAAATTATCAGGATGACCAGCGTTGTCCCGAGAATCGTCCAAAGCAAGTGAATTTTTTCTTCATTCGATTTCTTTCGGATGTTTTCGAGCCAGGACATTAGCGTAATGGTTCAAGAATAATTAATTTCGTGCCTTCCAATGGCAACTCCTTCTTTTTAATTGAAAGCTTTTCAAGCTTTTCTGATTTGCCGCCCATTTGCTTAATAAATTTTTCGTCTGAATCTGCTTTGATTGATAAGCCAGGAATTTTATAGTGGCTGGGAATGACAATTTTCGGTTCAATAAGGTTTACAGTTTTAGCTGCTTCTTCAAAATCCAAAACATCGCCGGCGCCAATTGGCACAATCAAAATATCAACTTCGCCAATATCTTCCAGTTCATCTTGAGTCAGATTAAGTTTTTTAATGTGGGTGAGGTTTAAAATTCGGATTCCTTCGACTTCAGTGTAGTAAATTGTAACCAGCTGATCACCATTTTTTACTGGGATGCCGGAAATGGTGTGTTCTTTGACATCATACTCGCCTGGTCCGTCAACCATAAATGGTTCTCCAGAAAGGCTTTGAATGTAAGAATAGAGCTCGTTTTTTGGCTCTGAAAGCATAATTAAATCAGCATTGCCGCGCGGTGGCGTAAGCCCAGATTCCTTTGAGAAAGGGTCTGTAATTGTGGTGATATCCTTTGAGACAAACTTAAAGGAAGAGGCTCCAAAATAAGAGATTTGCATGTGGTTATTTTAGCAAAATTTGGGGCAAAAATCCACCCTAAAATTTCTCGGTTTTGGTTGCAAAATCCTGCAGATTTGCTATACTTGCAGGGCTTAATGTTTCGCACGTTAAATAATCATTAACAATCATTAAGCTTTCATCAAAGAAACGTGCGTTTAAGAATTAACGAATCGAATAGTTTTTATATTCTATTCCCGTTAATTCACGGGATTATTTTTTTAATATATGGCAGATACACAAAAAATTCAGACCATGAATGACCTGCTCCAAAGCGGCGCAGAGATCAAGGTTTTGAAAGCTGGCGATATGGTTGCCGGCCGCATTCTTTCCGTTGGAAAGAATGAAGTTTACGTCGATATTGAAGGCTATGGCATTGGCGTTGTGCGCGGCCGCGAGCTCTATGATGACGAAGCGACACTCTCCTCTTTAAAACCAGGTGCGGAAGTTTATGCGTCTGTGGTTGATGTCGAAAACAAAGAAGGCAATATTGAATTGTCTTTCCGCCAAGCAGGCCAAGAAAGAGTTTGGCAAACGCTTCAGGAAAAAATGCATACCAAAGAAGTTATTCGCACTAAAATTTTGGAAGCAAATAAGGGCGGTTTGATGGTTGAAATCAATAATGTAGTCGGCTTTTTGCCGGTTTCCCAGCTTTCAACTGAACACTACCCGCGCGTTGAAGACGGCGACAAGAACAAAATTTTATCAGTGCTGAATTCTTATGTTGGGCAAATGTTTGATGTGCAAATCATCACTGCTGACCAAAATGAAGAAAAATTGATTGTGTCCGAAAAAGCAGTTTTCGAAAAAGATTTGCAAGACCGCATCAGCAAATTAAAAATTGGCGATGTTGTCACAGGCACTGTTTCAGGTATTGTCGACTTCGGCGTATTTGTAAAATTTGGCGAATTGGAAGGCTTAGTGCATATTTCTGAATTAGCTTGGCAAAGAATTGACCATCCAAAAGATATTGTCAGAGTCGGACAGGAAGTAAAATGCGTAGTTATTGGTTTGGATAAAGGCAGAATTTCCTTGTCTATGAAGCAGCTTGAAAAAGATCCATGGCAGGACAATGTTAAGAAATACCAAATTGGCCAGGTTGTAAAAGGAAAAGTGGCGAAAATCATGCCGTTTGGCGTTTTTGTGGAGCTTGATGATCAGATTCAGGGATTGGCGCATTTGATGGAGCTTTCCCACGATGAAGTGAAAAATCCCGAAGAAGTTTTGAAAGTTGGCGATGAGCGCGAATTCAAAATAATCTCAATCGAGCCGCAAGAGCACCGCTTGGGTTTATCTATCAAAGCATTGCACGATAAGCCAGCTGAAAAAGCTGAAGCAAAATCAGAAGCAGAAAAACCGGAAGAAAAGAAAGAAGAAAAAGCAAAATAGTTTCCCCGCGCAAACATGCTTCTTTGCATCTCCTTTTCTCCTTTGGGTTGTAAGTCTTGGTTTAGCATGTTTATTCGCCGCCAAGAGCAACAATTTTCAATAATTCTTCAAAATTGTCGTCCTTGGCCGCTTTGTTTTTCTTTTCAAAACCGCAAATGAAACAGCGATGGGTAATAATGTATTCCCCGTCTTTTTGCTCTATTGTTGTTGGTTTCATTAAACCCTGGCATTTCGCGGCGCGATCGCCAGGATTAATATCTACATGTTTGCTATAAAGGCAATTTGGGCAATGATTGGTGTAGCCATTGCCTGTTACTTTTTTGCCGCAGTTTGCGCAAACAAAATTTTCAATATTTCTTTGGAATCTTTTCTGCATTAACTTGGTGCCCAGGGCGGGACTCGAACCCGCAAACCCTTACGAGTGCAACATTTTAAGTGTTGTGCGTATACCAATTCCGCCACCTGGGCGTGTATTTTTCTGGAGGCCACGATGGGAGTTGCACCCATGTATCGCGGTTTTGCAGACCGCTGCGTTAGCTGCTTCGCCACGTGGCCTAATGTAAACGCTTCAATATTTTATCATTTACGCCGCGAAATTAAAACCTCCGGCAGGCGGAGGCTTTAATTACAATTCATCTACAGAATTGTTTGCTTTATTTTCAATATTAACTAAATCGTTATAAACTTTTGAGCTTGCTGCATACCAAGAAGCACTTCTTGGCTGAACATAAATGCCGTTCATCTTGTCCAAAGACATATTCTTATATCTTTGGTCAATCAAGGCTTGTAAATCAAGCATCCAATCAACTTTAGATTTGTATGTCTTTAAACCGTATTTACCGGTACGAGCATCGTAACCGAAAATACCAGAACAGTTGTTGCCGTAACAATGGATACCCATGTTACTTTCAGCATTAGAGATTGCCAAGATTTTTTTCCAATCGTCTTGGGCAATAATAATTTCAGTGTAAGGAGCAAGCGGAGAATTTTTTGATTCGAGGTAAGTTCTAACCAACTTAACTTTTTTGTCGATTTTTGCAAAGGCCAATTTCTGTTCCTTTGCAATTTCTTGATCATTTTTGTTTTCAATTTCAGCTATTTTCGCACCGGCATTAATTGTTAAGGCCGGCGCGTCTTGCTGCACAATTGTCTCGGCGTAAGCCTTTCCTACAAAAGGATGATTCCACAATGTAAGAGAGAGAATAGTAGCGATTAAAGCAAACTTCTCTTTGGAAGACAATCGGGCATTAAAAGAAGCTGTCATTAATAGATCAAGTTCCTTTCTTTCCCTAAAAATTAAGTTTTGAAAAGTACTTATATTAAGGCTTAAATCTCTACCACGCCTATCCAGCGTGATATATAAAGATATCAAAAAAACACCCTAAAGTCAACGCTAAATTGCTGTTTTTTGGCTTATTTTAGCCAAAAAAATATCGTTTTTGGCTTATTTATGCTAAAAATTGCTTGGCTAAAATTAAGGGTTTTTGAGGTTTTTAAGCAAGAGAAAAAGCGCCTGGCGTCTGGGGTAGGATAGACGGGGGCGCTTCTCGTGCGGCGGGATCAGAACCTATGCTGCTTGGTTCTTCCGTTGCGATGCGAAGTGGCGGGAGATCATCCCTTTGATTAGACCTGGGGTGATCATGTCGTCGGGTAGCGGCTGGACATTGCGCTTGCGCGCATGCCTTTCCTCGTGAGAAAGGCTTGAGTCTGCCTTGCTGATTTCGTCCTTGTAAAACCCTGGCAGCCCTTTTTCGGGCAGCAACAGAAGCACCTTCATGCCGCGCTCACGGGCCGTTTCTGAGTGTTTGAACACCCAGTACTGGTCATGGGCTCTGAAATCGGCCAGGCATACGCCTGAACCACTGGCTTCTTCAGGGAAGACAGTCTCACTGCCTTGGACGAGCAAGGCGAGCTTGCAGCCATGCTCTTCTTTGGCCCATTCGATCAGCTCCCCGTACTCATGAACGTGTTGCTCATAGGTTCCCATGTCTGTGACCACGATGATGTGGTTCACATGGTCACTGCGTCGATCAATGCCGCTCCTCTGCTCGACTGCAGGGGCATGCTGCGGCTCTGCGACTTGCCTCCTGTCAGCCGGCATCGCTTTAGTCCTCCTATTTGATTGTGTGTAGACGTAGCCTCCGCTGCGTCTGCTGTTTTTGTTTCAGTGAGCTACGCCTGTACTACTAATTAAAAACTAGCAAAAAAATACCCTTAAAGTAAAGGATATTTAAGGCTGTTTTTCTGGACAAGGTGTGAATTGCCTGTTGGTATGTTGCGAATTAGTTATTTTTTTGCGATTACCTGCTGGTATGCTGCGTAATCTTCAATGTAATCTCCCCGGTTCGGGTTGTAGTTAGTTGATGATACTGCCAAAAGTATTGCGTCTTGGGAAAAATCTTTGAATCCGTGCCAAACATAATTGCCAACATAAATGGCGGAGGTCGGTGCTTGCATTGGAAGCTCTTCGATTCCATTGCCGCGATCAATTATGGCTGTACAAGATCCAGCAATCATTACGAAAAGCTCCTGTTCTTTTAAATGGCAGTGCTGTCCGGTATTACCTGTTGGTTGTGAAATAAAGTATATGCGCTTAACTTCGAAATCAATATACTCTTTTAGCTCCAATGGGCTCATTACAAAATTTGGCGCTTGGATTTTTTTGACCTCAAGCTGCTTAAATTCTAATTGCATCTATTTAATGTGCTTATTAATGTCCTGATTGCGTTTGGCAATGTCATTTACCCATTGCATATTGCTTAAATACCATTCAATTGTTTTCGGCAACGCCTCTTCAAATTTGTGGTCTGGCGACCAGCCCAGCTCTTTAGTGATTTTGCTGGCATCAATAGCATAACGGCGGTCGTGGCCCGGCCGGTCTGGCACGAATTTAATGTTCTCTTCCGGCAAATTAAAATGTTTTAAGATCAGTTTCGCAATTTCCAAATTGCTTTTTTCATTATTGCCGCCAATGTTATAAACTTGCCCTGGAATTCCCTTGTGCAGCATGAGATCTATTGCTTTGACATGGTCTAAAACATAAAGCCAATCGCGAATATTTTGGCCATCGCCATAAATAGGAAAAGGCTCTTTATTTAATGCCTTAGTAATCAGAAACGGAATTAATTTTTCTGGAAATTGGTAAGGGCCATAATTGTTCGAACAATGGCTGACAATTACAGGTACGCCGAAAGTAACAAAGTAAGCGCGGCAAAGCATATCGCCGCCTGCTTTAGCAGCTGCGTACGGCACGTTTGGTTCAAAAGCGGTTTGTTCGGTGAACATGCGGTTTTCATCGATGTGCAGGCTGCCGTAAACTTCGTCCGTAGAAATATTAACCATTTTCCAGATATTGTTGCGGCGCGCTGCATCGAGCAAGGTTTGCACACCAACAGTGTTTGTCATTACAAATTCGCGCGAGCCAACGTGGATGCTTCGATCAACATGGGTTTCTGCTGCAAAATTTACAATCGTGTTAATGCCCTCTTCCTTGATGGTCTTATCAACCATATCCTGGTCAACAATATCGCCCTGAACAAATTTGTAATTGGGCTTGTTTTCTAAATCCTTGAGGTTATCAATATTTCCGGCATAAGTGAGTTTGTCGTAGCAAACTATTTTGTGGTCAGGATATTTTTCAACCATGTGGCGCACAAAATTTGAACCAATAAAGCCGGCTCCGCCGCAGACCAGCACATTTAAAGCTTTATTTTCTAAATTTAAACCTTTAAGCACATAAGAAAAGTATTCGCTGCCTGATATGCGTGCTGCTTCCTTTTCGTCACCGCTTTTTTGGAACTCTTCAATGCCTAAATTAATTCTTTCGTAAGAGGTTAAATTTGATAATTCTTTTTCGCTTAATTTTGTTGGCATAACTTTTGATTACGCTTTAAAATAGCAATTAAAATGCTGGTTTGTCAAAGCATTTCGAATGATTTGGGGCTGGATTTTTTTCGGCGTTTCTATTATAATGATCAAGACTTTATTGAAATCGCTTGCGCCCGGGTGGCGAAACTGGCAGACGCACTACCTTGAGGTGGTAGCGAGAGCAATCTCATGGGAGTTCGAATCTCCCCTCGGGCACCATTAGTGACAGTGAACAGCGCCCATTCTGGGCGATTAGCTCAGTTGGTTAGAGCGCTTCGTTTACACCGAAGAGGTCAAAGGTTCGAATCCTTTATCGCCCACCAGAAATTTGATACAATAGGCCTCGGTAGCTCAGTGGTAGAGCGCAGCCCTGAAGAGGCTGGCGTCGTCAGTTCGATTCTGACCCGAGGCACCAGAAAATATTTGCGGCTATGGTTCAATGGTAGAACTCTACCTTGCCAAGGTAGTGACACGGGTTCGATTCCCGTTAGCCGCTCCATGTGGAATGAACACGGTCTAAAGCCGTGTTTTTCCTTTTATAGAGCCTGTTTCGAGCAGTTCTAACCTGGCAGATTTTAGTGGTTCTTACTCAAGACCATTTTTCAATACCAACAAGTGCGGAAGTATTGATATTGTTAGCTTTTCGTCTCTTAAAATAAAGTTCTGACCTAACGCACGGAGCATTTCACTTTTGCGCTCATAATCACCTTCATCAAATTCTTTTTTAGCGTAAGTGGCCAAGTAGAAAGTTTTTTTCAGTTACTTCCATCCAGTTGACCATGCTAACCGCAATTATTGCGGAAGCGCGTGAAGCAGAGGACTATCAATCAGTCGGTAGCGCACTCGGACATCGGATCGTCTGCTTCAAGCACCTGTTCCAGAACGGCGGCGGTGATGGGCTGCTTCGCAACATTCAGCAGGACATCCAGCAGGGCTTGGCCTTGCCTATCCCAGAGGCCGACAAGGCGGTGTTCTACCTTCGCTCTGGCGATGTTCATATGCTGCGTGGCGACCTGTCTGCAGCAGAATCCGCCTACAGCAAGGCTTACGAGGTTGTGCTGAAAGGCACACATACCGAAGCCGAATACCTCGGGCACTGGGCAGAAGCCAAAGCCTTGAACGGCAAATGCGCTGAAGCAATTAGACTGATCAAGCAAGCTCGGGATCACATGAAGACTTGCCCGAACGTGCGCCCATTCCACAGAGTGACCATTGTTTCGGGGCTTGAGGCTCGCATGGTAAGAGCAAGTCTGAAGTGCAAACGTTACGGACTGGCGATTACCTCGTTTGTCCACGGTTACGGTTTGGCGTGGTGGCTGAAGATTTATTACCGCATGCCACAACGTCTGAACCAATACCACGAAGCATTGCTCCGTAGGTAATCCCCATAAGGGATAGGTTTCGGGAGTTACCTTTAAATACTCCCACTCACTTCTTAGTCAATAACTACATGTTATTGTTTAGGAAGTGATAAGGTTAAGAACTAAAGATTGTTGAGCTTTTATATAACACGATTTAATACCGTGAGTGAGACGGTAGGGTAGAATTAACTCGCTACTTGTGCTAAATTAGGAACATAGATTTTTCCTTGGTAATTCATAATTTCAGTTCTGATGACCATTACCAAGGAGCTCCAAGACAACGGACATCACAGAAGTGGTGTTTTTGTTTGGAAAATCAAAGCCCGGCCAGCATCGGTCGGGCAAAGTGTTGCGAGAGCAGATCATTCAATCAGTGCAGCTTACGTGGGCTTGTTCTCTGCGGGTAAGCTGCATTTCCCTGCGCACAACCTTGGCAGCTGCCGGAGCTTCTGCGGCTACTTGTGCGAGCACATCCTCATCGGAAAGCGTGTCGAGGTATTCACGCCGCTGCGCGTCAGGCGCAGTTGTCATCTCGAACAGCCGCTCGACGAGCTCCTTTTTCCCGTTGTTCGTTGCGTTCTCGATGAAACTCGTGAGCGCGAGAATGCTTGGCTGCGCTTCTCTCTGTGCCGTCAGCATGGAAACTCCTCGAAGAAAGTTATTCGATGCGCCAACTGCCGTCTGCTTGTTTTTTGATCCTCCCTTTTATTTCAAATCCAGCTGCGAGTTTGTGCCCTCCGCCGCCAAGGCTGCGGGCAATTGAAGAGACGTCTGTGTTTTTTACTTCCTCGCTGCGCATGCTTCCTTTAATTATATCACCATCTTGCCGGATGAATAAAGAAAATTTTGTATTCGGAATAGTGTTTAGCGTTTCAGCAAAGCCGGTGAACGCATCTTGCGGCAAAAGGCCTATTTCTTTAAGATCATCTTCAGCCAAAATGGAAATTGCTACTTTGTTTTGCGGCTCAATGCGGGTATTTTCCAATGCTTTTGACCAAGCTTTCAAGACATTGACGTCTTTGCCCTTGTAAGTAAAATTAAAAATTTTATCTACGCGCGCGCCGTGCTTCATAAGGTCTGATGCGGCTTCCAATGTCGATGCTTTGGTGTTCGCGTGCATGAAAGAACCGGTATCTGTAAAAATTCCGGTTAGCAAACATTTGGCAATATCTTTGTCTACTTCAATATTTAAAAAATTTATGAAATCGTAAATCAATTCGGCTACCGATGATTTTTGCGATTGCACTAAATTTACCGTACCGTAAAGCTTGTTGTCATGGTGATGGTCAATATTTAAGATTGGCAGTTTGGAGTTGATGATCGCATCAATGCCTGTGCGCGAAGGCATGTTACAGCCAAACAAAATAATTACGTCGAAAATGCCGTCTAAATCTGGCGGCACATCTTCGCGCACTTCGTTTTGTTTTGGCAAAAACTGTAGGGGAAAAGGCACGCCGCCTTTCGCGACCGGCAGCGCTTTCTTGCCTAATTTTTGTAAGATTTGTACCATTGCGAGCATTGAACCGCAATCATCGCCATCGGTGCGCGCGTGTGATGCCAGCAAAAAATGCTCATGGCTTTCAATGAAACCTTTCGCCTGCTCAAACGCACTATTCGCTTTTTGATTCTCCTGATTCTCGCTCATTTTTAATCTGGTTAAACAGCTCGTTTATATGTTGTGCATGCCTGGCTGAAGTGTCTAAATGGAAAGAAATTTTCGGCACTATTTTAACTTGCATCAGCCGGTTAAGCTCGCCCTGAATGTCGTAAAGATTATGCTTTAAGGTCGCAAGGATTTTCTGGTCATCATCATTTACTATGGTTATCCAAATTTTTGCCCAGTGCAAGTCGCGCGAAGTTTCCACCTTGCTGATGGTCGTGATCCCTTTCTGGGTTTTTAAATAAGGCAAAATAATTTCTCCTACCAATTGCTGGATCAGAGAATTAATTCTTTCAACCCTATTTGTGTTTTTGCGCGGTAATTTAGCCCTTGCCATTATTTTTTGGTTATCAAATCTTTGGCTTTTAGCTTCTCTTCAAAAGACTCCAGCACATCGCCTTCAACGATCTTGCTGTTGGTCTTAATTTTCATGCCAAACTCGTTGCCTTGGGTTACTTCCTTTGCAGGGGTTTTGCTTTGCTGTAATTCCATAATTTCTCCCCTGCCAATTTCCTCGCCATTCCTGATTATCCCAATTTCGCCGGATTTTTTAACCATGCCGTGGTCGACTCGCCCGCCAATAATCATTTGTCCCTTTTCAGTCATAAAAATTTTAAGCACTTTCGCTTTGCCAAAGGTTTCGCGGATCAGTTCCGGTGAAAGCATTTTCACCACAGCTGTAGTAACCTCCTCAATCAATTCGTAGATAATATCATATAAATCAATGGCAATTTTTTGCTGTTTGGCTAGGTTAATAGCTTTAACATTAGCCTTGGTGTTAAAGCCTATAATAGTAGCACCGGATGAGCCGGCTAGGTTAACATCGCTTTCCGTAATCTCGCCAACCCCTTCAGAAATAATATTAATCTTTACTTCGTCATTTTTAAGCTTGTCGATAGATTGCTTGATTGCCTCTAAAGAACCGGCAACGTCAGCTTTGATAATAAGGTTCAAAGTTTTATTTTCAGTGTCGCCTTTGATGCGTTGATTTTGGTTAATGCGGCGTACTCTTTCTTTGCGCTGAATGTGGTAAGCAATGTTCTTCGCTTCTTCAAGGCTCTCCATTTTGCGCAAAATATCACCAACTAGCGGCACTTCAGAAAGGCCGGAAATTTGAGCTGGGGTCGATGGCGCAGCTTCTTTCAATTTTTTACCGAACTCATCCTCAAGCGCGCGGACGCGGCCAAATGCGCCGCCAATGGCAACAATGTCGCCAACGCGCAAACAGCCGTTTTGGATGATAACAGTTGCTACTGGGCCTTTACCCTGGGAAAGGTGCGATTCAATTACCGTGCCTAAGGTTTGGCCATCAGGGTTGGCGCGGAAGTTTTCTACTTCTGCGGTCAGCAAAATCATTTCAAGCAATTCATCAATGCCCTGTCCGCTTTTTGCAGAAATCGGCACGGCAATGGTTTTGCCGCCCCAGTCTTCTGTCAGCACCCCATGTTCTGCTAATTCTTGCTTTACTCTCTGAATATTCGCGCCTTCTTTATCAATTTTATTTATTGCGACAATTAACGGAGTGTTTGTAAATTTAGCACGGTTAATAACCTCAATTGTTTGCGGTTTAACGCCATCATCTGCTGCGACAACAAGGACTATTGTATCAGTAACGTTTGCACCGCGAGCGCGCATTTCCGAAAAAGCTTCATGGCCGGGAGTGTCCAAAAATGTAATTAGTTTGCCGTTCTTTTTAACTTGATATGCGCCAATATGCTGGGTAATTGCGCCAGCTTCGCCAGAAACAACATTAGTTTTGCGGATGTAATCAAGTAAGGATGTTTTACCGTGATCAACATGGCCCATTACTGCAACAATTGGCGGGCGTGGTTTTAAATCCTCTTCCTTTTCTTGTTTGAGCAGCTCTACCAGTGAACCCGCGCTTAATTCAGATGTTTCTGTTTGCGCTTCTTCAACCTTAAAACCAAGATCTTCGGCAACAATTGCTGCAGTGTCGTAATCAATTTCCTGGTTGATACTGGCCATGACCCCGTTTTTGAGCAAGGCCTTTATGACATCAGAAACAGAAAGGCCGAGTACATCGACGTAATCTTTTACTTTGATAAAAGCCGGCAGTTTTACTGTCCTCTGTATTTTGGGTTTAAAGTCGCTTGGCTTTGGTCGGGGTTGGAGCGCATCCAAAATCTGTTTTGCAAGGTAATTGTCTACTTTGCGGGCACGCGGAGACAATCTGATGCCCGCTTCGGCAACTTTTTGTCGAAGGTCCTTTTCGTTTA
>CAZLFS010000002.1:15114-22049 GCA_964559005.1 uncultured Candidatus Saccharibacteria bacterium | reverse complement strand
CGAACTTTTTTGTGGTTAATTTTGCCAATGCGGATATGGTTGGGCACACTGGCAATCTTAAGGCAACGGTTGCAGCAACCCAGGCGATTGACGACGAGCTCGGAAAAATCGCAAAAAGCGTTTTGGCAGCGCAGGCTTGTTTAATTATTACAGCTGACCACGGCAATGCTGAAGAAATGATCGATGCGACGACAGGCGAGATTAATAAAGACCATACCACTGCGCCAGTACCCTTTATTTTAATTGCCAATGATTTTAAGCGCGAAAAGCCAGCGGGCTTTGATTATGATTCGCTTGCCGCGCAAATGCCTGATGGTGCGCTGCAGGACATTGCCCCAACAATTTTGGAATTGATTGGCTTGCCGCCTCCGCCGCAAATGACCGGAATCAGCTTGTTGCCGGCAATAAAAAACATTTTGCACCCGCCAGAATAAAAAAGCGCATCAAGATAAAAAACAAACGAGCCCTCGAAATGAGAGCTCGTCGTTTTACCGCCCGGTCTTGCGCTTACGGCGACGTTCACGCCGCAAGGATATGGAAGTTCTGCTTGGTGATGCGGTATGAGAACAACACCGCATCGCCCGACCCCTTGCAGCCGTCTTTTATGACGTCAAAGTGGCCGTTCCATCTCACGAACTCGCCCTTGGCGAGCATGCAGCCTTCCGGCAGGTCCTGCAGGCGCGCCGTCACGCGGAGGTCGAACTTGCTTCCTTCCACGCTTTGGAGCGCGATCACAGTGAGTGCCATGGTGCCACGGACATCAACCCTCTCGCCATCGAGAAGGACGTACCCTTCGCACCGGCCGCTGCCAGTCATCTCGACGTTTCCGACAATGCCTGAAGTGACTTCCAGGCCATCGTCGTACTTGAGCTGGACGAGACCACTATGCAAATTGAAGTCTGTTCCTGGCGGCGGCCCACCCATTCCTCTTGCGCGCGCATGAGCGGGCATTTGCCCCTCCTTTTTGGGGTTTGATCAATTATAACCTAGGGCATGGTACAATGTAAATATGCAAAAGATTTGGGCCTTAAAGAAACAAACAGAAACCGATTTAATCAAACAATTACTGGCAAATCGCGGCTTTTTGGCGGAAAACGAGGTTGCTGATTTTTTGCAGCCAGATTATGCCAAGCTGCATGATCCTTTTCTTTTTAAGGATATGGAAAAGGCAGTAAATAGGATTTGGCAGGCGATCGAAAACAAAGAACAAATCCTCATTTACAGCGACTATGATGCCGACGCGATCACTGCCAACACTGTTGTTTATCGTTGCCTTAAATTTTTGGGCGCTTCGCCGGAAGTTTATATCCCAGACCGTTTTAGCGAAGGTTATGGCTTGAATCTCGAGGCATTTGAGAAAATAAAGCAGCGGGGCGTCAATGTTGTCATCACTGTTGACTGCGGAACCAACTCTACTGCCGAAGCAAACTTTTGCCGCGCCAATAACATTGATTTGATTATCACTGACCACCATGAAATTACCGGTGCCGTGCCAAACGCGTTTGCATTGATCAACCCGAAAAATCCTGCCGAAGATTACCCGTATGACCAATTGGTTGGCGTTGGCGTGGCTTTCAAGCTGGTTTGCGGAATTTTATCCAAGCGCGAAAAGCATTCGCTGCCAGATGGTTTTGAAAAATGGTTTTTGGATTTGGTTGCCATTGGCACTGTTGCAGACTGCCATTCTTTGCTTGGTGAAAATCGCATTTTGGTTAGATATGGCTTAAGGGTTTTGGCAAAAACTAAATGGCTGGGATTGAAAATTTTGATGCAGCTTGCTGGTGTTGCTGACAAGCAGCCAGATACTTATACGCTCGGTTTTATTATTGCGCCGCGCATTAATGCTGCTGGCCGCATTGAACATGCTTCTGCAGCTTTTGATTTGCTTGCAACTGATGATCCTGCAAAGGCGCTGGAATATGCACAAGCTTTGGAACGATTAAACTCCCGCCGCCAAATGCTTACCGAAACTGTAATGTCCGAGGCGCGTGCGCAATTGCAGCTGCTTGAGGGCCGCAAAATTTTAATGGCTTACGGCGATTTTCCGAAAGGCGTTGTTGGCCTTGTTGCTGGCAAACTCACTGAAGAATACGGCAAGCCGGTTTTGGTGCTCGAGCGCGGCGTGGAAACCGCAACCGGTTCTGCGCGCAGCGTGCGCAATTTTAATATTGTTGAAGCGCTGACATTTTCAAAAGATATTTTGATGAAATATGGCGGCCATGCTGCTGCAGCCGGCTTTACTTTAAGAAGCGAGCATCTTGATGTTTTTTATAAAAACCTGCTTGATTACGCGGACAAGAATTTAAATGATCAAGACCTCGTCAAAGTAATTGAAATTGAGGCAGAAATAAAGCCAGAAGAGCTGACTTTGGAAACAGCGCAGCAAATCGAATCATTTGAGCCCTTTGGCGTTGATAATAATAAGCCAAAACTTTTGTTAAGCAATGTCATTTTGGAAAATTGCAATGCTGTCGGCAAGGACAGCAAACACCTCCAGCTGACAGTTCGCGCTGCAAACGGAAAATTGCATAAGTGCATTGCATTTGGCTTTGGTAAAGCGGTTAATGAATTGATTGTGGGTGCTGCGATAGACTTGGTTTGCGAATTGCTGATTGACAGTTGGAATGGCACACGGCAATTAAAATTGCGCGTTATTGATTATAGAAAGGCGATTTAATGGAAAAGCTGGTTATATATACTGATGGCGGAGCACGCGGCAATCCCGGCCCTGCGGGAATCGGCGTTGTTTTTTATAAGGACGACGGCGCGGGCAATCAAACGCGCGTTGATGAAATAAAAAAATACATCGGCGAAACGACGAATAATTTTGCCGAATACACGGCTTTGGTCACAGCTTTAGAGCGCGCAGCCGAGCTTGGCTACAAAAGCATCCAATGTTATTTGGACAGCGAGCTGGTTGTGCGCCAACTTACCGGCGTTTATAAAATAAAAGAAGCGACCCTGCGGCCGCTTGCTGCCCGCGTTCTGGCGCTGACAAACAAGTTTGATTCAATCACTTTCACGCACGTTCCGCGCGAAAAGAACGCGGAAGCAGACAAGCTGGTGAATCTCGCAATAGATCAAGCGGTCAAATAGGATTACCGGATATTTATTTCTGTTAGCACGCCCATATTTAAAACAAAAAGATTTTCGGCGGAAGAATCGGGGTAAAATTTGGCATCGTCCCCAAGCTGTGCGAAAGTATAATTGTTTTGGTGGTCGCGCGTATCTAGTTCAATATTTTGCAAGCGGTGGTCATTGGCAAAGAAAACCCATCCTAAATCCGGAAATGCGATGGTATTTTTTATTGGCTGCGAGGAACGGGTGACGTTGCTTAAGACGCCGCTGCTTAAATCATAAAGGTCGATTTCATTATCTGTCGCAATCAGCAGTTTGCGCGCGCGGTCATAAATTTTTACATCCTGAATATAATCAGCAATGCGGTTAAGCTTGTCTGTCACCGAATATATTGTTCCGTCTCCCAAAATAAATATTTCATTTTGCGAGGTCAGGAATAATTTTATATTCAAAAATTGCGGCAAGCCCTGCAAAAGGATTGTTTGTTTTTTTGAGGGCAGCTGCATTTGCACCAATTCTGGCTGGAATTCTTTTGGCAGCGGTATCACCGCAGGCACTACCGTGGGAGCACTAACATAGTATAAAGAAGACCCTTTTGCATAAAAGCCCGTAACAACATCGCCGGTAATTAGATCTTTGCTTTGGCTTTTCCAATTAACCGAATATAGGTCGTGATCTTCTAGCATGTATAAAACATCATTATCGGAAAATTGGAAATTAAGATTGTACAAAATACTCGTGTCGTTTCCAATTAAGCCGGAAATGTCATACAACTTATTTTCGCGCGCATCAAAAACAAAAGCCGAAGTTTGATCTTTAAGCAAATAAATGTTTTCATCCGGCGCGGCTGTTATTTCAACAGTCTTTGTAAAGGTGTAGTTAGTTGCAAGCTGGCTGGTTTGCGTTGGACTGTCAATATCTGCCAAAAAAATTTTGTTTGGCGTCAAATAAATAATGCGCCTATCTCCGGCGTAAAAATTTTGCACGCTGTTTAAAATCAAATTGCTCTGCGGTTTTGCATAAAATAACACGAGGTTACTTAAGTCTTTGTTCGCATAGGTGACATACTGCGCGCGAACATTTAAGCGCTTATCCCAATTAAAATAGCCCTCCTTGCGGATGGAAATATTATAGTCACCGGGATTAACAAAGCGGATTGTTGCTGGCGTTGTGTCAGTCAGTTTGCCGTTTAAATAAACTTCAGCATTGCGCGGCAGCGTTTTGGCAACGACCGTGCCGGTTTTTACAAAGCGATGGTTTGTCTGGTCATATTTCAGGCCAGCAACATAAACGACAATAAAGGGCGATAGAGCCAAAAAAGCGACAATGCCCAATATCACTAAACCATATCTGTGCCGTGATTTCATACAGTAAGTTTAGTGCAAAAGAGCTACTTTTACAATTTCCTAATTTTCAGTATAATTTAGTGACTATGGCTACATATAAAATTGTCGGAGGTCACGAACTTACCGGTGCAGTTGCTATTGGTGGTTCAAAAAATGCGTCTTTGCCGATCGTTTGCGCAACATTGCTCACAACAGAGCAGTGCGTTTTGCGCAATGTCCCGGAAATTTCAGATATAAGAAATTTGATTAAAATTTTGGAAGGGCTTGGCTCAAAAATCACTTTTGAAAACCATACCTTAACTATTGATAATTCAGGCGCCAATTCTTTTCAGCCGGATGAAGCATTAGTAAAAAAATTGCGCGGCTCCATTTTGTTGATGGGGCCATTGCTCGCGCGTTTTAAGCATGTGCGTTTGCCAGTTCCTGGCGGCGACAAAATCGGCGCACGCCCGATTGATGCGCACCTTGAAGGCTTACGCAGCCTTGGCGCTAAAGTTGATGAAAGCGCAGGCAATCTTGATGTCAGCGTTGAAAAGCTTGTTGGCAAGCGCATCATTTTAACGGAAATGAGCGTTACTGCCACAGAAAACGTCATTATGGCCGCGGTCTTATCCGAAGGAAAAACAACCATTCACCTAGCGGCCACAGAACCGCATGTCCAGGACCTTTGCCGCATGCTCAATAAAATGGGGGCAAAGATCGAAAATATTGGCACGCATGATTTGGTTATCGAAGGCGTTGAACAGCTGCATGGTACAGATCACACAATTATTTTTGATAACGAAGTTGCGGCAAGCTTTGTAAACCTTGCAGCAGCAACGAAAAGCGAAATGGTTATTGATAATATCCAGCCCGACTATTTAAACGGGGCCATCATCCAGTGGCAGCAAATGGGCGTCAATTTGCAAATCTCAAAAAATTCTATAAAAGTGAGCAAGCCAGTTGCTCCATATCAGAATACGCATACAATTAAGGCCAGCATTTATCCCGGGCTGCTTACAGATTACATTCCGCCTTTTGCGGTTTTGGCAACCCAGGCTGAAGGCAAAACTATTATCCACGAATGGATGTATGAAGGCAGGCTTGGCTATATCCATGAGTTAAGCAAAATGGGTGCGCATGCACGCTTGCTTGACCAGCACCGCGCGGAGGTTTTCGGTCCTTCAAAGTTGCGCGGCACAAACGTCTCATCTTTAGATGTCCGTTCTGGCATGGTTTTGATAATTGCGGCTTTAACTGCTGACGGAACCAGCGTCTTGCACGACATCGAGCACATTGAACGCGGCTATGAAGATATCGTCAACAAGTTAAAATCACTTGGGGCAAACATAGAAAGACAAGAATAAAGACCACGTATGTTTCAAAAGAAAATCGGTATTGATCTTGGCACAGCACACACTTTAGTTTATGTGCCAAAAAAGGGCATTATTATAAACGAGCCAACTGTTGTTACCATCTCTGTGGATGATAACAAAGTTTTGGCTGTGGGCCAGGAAGCAAAAGAAATGCTTGGCCGTACCCCGGAAACTATTACTGCTTTGCGGCCAATGAAAGATGGCGTCATTGCTGATTACCGCGTTACCGAAGCAATGCTTCGTTATTTCATTAATAAAGCCTTAGGTAATGTCCATTTTTTCAGGCCGGAGGTGATGATTTCTGTGCCCGGCGGCATCACTTCCACAGAGCGCCGCGCGGTTATTGATGCTGCAACTGCAGCTGGCGCCAAAGCCGCTTACGTTATTAAGGAAACTGTTGCTGCTGCAATCGGCGCGGGTATTCCAATTTCTTCTGCAGCCGGAAATTTGGTTATTGATATTGGCGGCGGCACGACTGATGTTGCGGTTTTGTCGCTTGGCGGCATAGTCACTTCAACTTCCGTGCGCGTTGCAGGCAATAAAATCGACCAGGCAATTGCAGATTATGTCCGCCGCAAGCACGGCCTGGCAATCGGCGACCGCACTGCTGAAGAAATCAAAATTAATATTGGTTCAGCAGTAATGGTGGATGAAGAAGAGTCCATGGAAATCAAGGGGCGCGACATGATCCAGGGATTGCCGCGCATAATTTCTATTTCAACAAATGAGGTTGTTGAGGCGATCCAGGATGAGCTGCGCGACATCATCCGCGCAATCCGTACAGTGTTGCAGGAAACGCCGCCGGAACTCGCTGCGGACATCATAGATAAAGGCATGGTTTTGACCGGGGGATCGTCTTTGTTGCGCAATTTGGACCGCTATGTGGCGCAGCAGGTAGGCGTGCCAGCGTATGTGGCAGAGGACTCTATTTTATGCGTGGCAAAAGGCACGGGAATCGCTTTGGACAACCTGGAAAGCTATAAAAAGAGCATTTTGGCAGCAAGATAGGACTTTAAAGCACTCGCTTTCGCTGCTACAACGAAAACGGCGACCACGCCAGTGCTCGCCGTTTTTGTATGCAAGTTTGTAAAATTAAAAAAGCGCCCCTCTGGGGCAGCTTTTGAACTCCCGAGGCTTAAGTTATCAGGTCGAGCTC
>CAZLFS010000002.1:0-15104 GCA_964559005.1 uncultured Candidatus Saccharibacteria bacterium | reverse complement strand
ACAGCGGCATTAAGTTTTTCTTAAAAACTGCTATAATTCAGTTATGTGGAGCACGATCGGACATAAAAACCAAAAAACTTTCCTGGGAAATGCGCTTAGTGCGAAAAAATACTCGCATGCATATTTGTTTTCCGGGCCAGACCAGATCGGCAAAAAAGCGTTAGCAATTGAATTTGCAAACAAGATTCTCGGCGCAGAAAATCAGAAATTTAATCCGGATTTAATTGTAATTGATGAAGAAAAGTTAAAGATCGAACAGGTGCGCAATTTAATTAATGATTTGTCTTTGCGGCCATATCAGTCCGCATATAAAATTGCGATTATTGATCATTTTGAAAATGTCACCGAAGAAGCAAGCAACAGCATTTTAAAAACTTTAGAAGAACCAAGCTCGACAACGATCCTCATTTTGATTGCAAATAATAAACAATGCATTTTGCCAACAATAGTTTCGCGCTGCCAGGTTGTAAATTTCAGCCGGCTGCCAAATGATGAGATTCTCCAAATAAATAAATTCAAAAAAGAACAGCTCGAGCTGATCAATGGCAAAAGCGGCAAAGGTTTTGCAATAAAAGAAGATAAAGATTTAGCCGAGCAAATGGCTGAAGAATACAAAGCGTTTTGCCAGCTAAAAAGCTCGCCGCAAGCAAAGCGTGTTGCCTCAATAAAAGATTATGCAGATTTGGAAAGCGACGAACTGCAAAAAATTCTAGCCAATTGGCTGGACCAGGAACATTTTGAAATGCTCCAATCGCGCCCGCAAAATTATAAAAATCTTCAGCTGCTCTTGGACTCCATCCAAGGCTTAAAACAAAACTTTAATAAGAAGATGGTTTTGGAAAAACTGTTCTTAAATCTCTCATGAAAAAACATTTTTTATTCCTTTCTATTCTTTTCCTCGCCCTTGGCTGTTCCAACGGCATTTTGGGCGTGGTAAAAACAACTGACGGCGGCGGCACTTGGCTTGCCAGCAACCAGATCCAAAATTCCACTAACAGCATTGCAAACCTGACAGTAACGAATCTTGCTTTTGATCCGACTAACCGCCAAACTATTTTTTTGTCTTCGATAGATAATGGCTTATGGAAAAGTGATGACAGCGGGCAAAGCTGGCATCAGATTTTATCAAAAATTACCATTTATGACTTTTGGATTAATCCGCAAGATAACAATACAATAATCGCCGCTGGAATTTTCTCTAATCATGGCAAAATCGTGCGCAGCCGCGATGGCGGAAAATCATGGGAGCAAATTTATAATGAAGCGAGTAACACCAACCCGGTTGATACGATCGTGGCTAATCCGGGTAATGGCCAGGAATTATATGCTGCGTTACTATCCGGTGTGTTAATAAAAAGCATTGATGGCGGCACAGACTGGTTCGTGCAAAATGATTTTAAAGAGGAGATTTTGCAGTTGCGCTTTAGAGGCGCGGCTCTCTACGCATTAACGCCAAAAAACGTCCGAAAAAGCACGGATTACGGCCAGAATTTTATCGATATTACCACAGCACTAGCGCAAGCAAGCCCCGGGACAATGCATCAAATGGCTTTAGATAATAGTTCCCAAGCAATTTATGTTACCGCGGAAAATGGTTTGTTTAAATCGGACAATGACGGCTCTTCGTGGATTTTATTAAATTTGCCTGTAAAGAAGACTGCAAATAAGCCAAATGCCATTGCGACGACTAGGGGCGGTATGATAGCATATACAAGCATCGCAAGCACTATTTTTAAAACGCTGGATGGCGGCAAAAGCTGGCAAACCCAGACGCTGCCTACACAAAATAATGTCAATTCAATTTTAATTGATCCGACTTTGCCGCAAATATCTTACGCCGGCTTGCAACCGTAAAGGTTCAACAACGAGGGTCACCCTCGGATGGGATCTTCGGATAGGACCTCATTATTTCTAAATTAAGCGAATTTATGAACATATCCCGCGAAAATTTTGATAAAGGAATTGAACATTTTAAGCATGAACTTTCCAGTCTGCGCACTGGCCGCGCGTCCGCCGCTTTAGTTGAAAACATTGTTGTCGATTCGTACGGCGCACGCATGCCGGTTTCGCATATTGCCTCAATTAATGTTTCGGATGCGAAAACCATTGCTATCCAGCCCTGGGACAAAAGCAATATTGGCCCGATAGAAAAAGCGATCCAAGCTTCAAACATTGGCTTGAATCCGGTTAATGACGGCAATCTTGTCCGTTTAAGCATTCCGCCGATGACAGAGGAGCGCCGCAAGGACATGGTCAAAGTTGTTGGCCAGCTTGAAGAGCAGGCGCGCATCGCTGTGCGCAACGCGCGTGAGGAATTGCTTAAGGATTGGAAGCGCCAGGAAGAGGACGGCGCAATGACCCAGGATGATCTGAATGCTGCGAAGAAGCAACTACAGGAAGTTGTTGATGAGTATAATGCAAAAATCAAAGAGTTAGCGGAATCGAAAGAAAAGGAAATAATGACCATTTAGAATACAGAAGACAGAATAAAGATGGACCAAACTGTATTCTGTCTTCTGTATTCTTGAGCCCATATGATTTTAGCAATAATCGTTTTTATAATCATTCTTGCCCTTTTGGTGCTTGTGCATGAATTTGGGCATTATATTGTCGCAAAAAAATCCGGCATGGTGGTGGAGGAATTTGGTTTTGGCTTTCCGCCGCGCATTTTTGGCATCAAGCGCGGAGGAACGTTTTATTCCATTAATTGGTTGCCTTTGGGCGGTTTCGTAAAAATTCTGGGTGAGAATAATGAGGGCGAAAATAATCCGCGTAGTTTTATTAACCGGCCATTTTGGGCACGTTTTTTAACTTTGGTTGCCGGCGTGGTGATGAATTTTATTTTAGCTTGGGTTTTACTGACTATTGGTTTTGGCTCTGGCTTAGGCTTGCCAACTGTTGTTGAACCAGGCCAATCATTGCCAGCTCATGCAAGCTTAGTTAATCCGCAGATTACGGTTTTGCAAGTTGATCCAAATTCGCCAGCAGAAAAAGCGGGAATTAAAGAGGGTGATGTTGTTGTTGCTGTTGATCATCAGCATTTCGACAATGTTGGCAACCTTATTTCTTATGTCCACTCGCACCTTGGGCAGAATTTGGATGCGCAACTTGCGCGCGGCAATCAGAATTTGGAAGTTTCTGTTTATGCCCGGCCGAATGCTGCACCTGACCAGGGCGCGATTGGTGTTGCCTTAGGCGATGTTGGCAGGCTTTCTTTTCCATGGTATGAAGCGCCGGCTGTTGGCTTGCGGGCGACTTGGACAACCATGGAAGCGACCTTTGCTGGATTTTATCATTTGATATCTTCGGGCCAAGGAGTCTCGCAGTTAGGCGGTCCGGTTAAGATTGCAGTGCTGACCAAGCAAGTTACCCAGTTGGGTTTGGTTTATATTATTCAGTTTGCCGCATTCCTTTCAATAAACTTGGGTATCATAAACATTTTGCCGTTTCCGGCTTTGGACGGCGGGCGAGTGTTATTTTTATTGATCGAAAAAGTGCGCGGCAAAAGAAATAATCAAACAGTCGAGCAGTGGGCGAATACCATCGGTTTTGTGATTTTGATTGGTTTGATTCTGCTTATCACCGTGCATGATATAACTTTTCTGGTGAAGCATTAAAAAACTCGGCAGCTGCCGAGTTTTTTAATAAGCCTTTGCAAACACGATTTTTATATCTGTATCCATGCCGCATTTAATGCATTTGCCTGGATCAGCCTTTTGGTCAAAAGGAATGTTGCGAGTGGTTACGCCCAGCTCATCGTTAATCTCTTTTTCGCACTTTGCCATGCCGCACCAGTGCGCATAAACAAATCCCGGGATTGGCGCGCCCTCAAAGTGTTTTTTAAATTCAGCGTAATCGTCGATTTGATGGGTGTTCTGCTTTTGGAAGTCCAAAGCACGTTTAAATAGCGCTGCTTGCATATCTTGAAGCAGTTTTTCCACCTCAAGCTTAAGGTGGTCAAGGGCAAAAGTGCTTTTTTCTTTAGTATCGCGGCGGACAGCCACTGCAGATTTATTTGCCAAATCTTTTGGTCCAAGCTCAATGCGGATCGGCACGCCTTTCTTTTCCCATTCATTGAATTTCGCGCCAGGGGTTTCATAATCGCGCCCATCAAGTAGAATGTTTTCATCCAAATCTTTGAGCACTTCCTTAATTTCGGAAGCAGCCTGCATAACCTCGGTTTGTTCCGCAGCATTTTTGTAAATTGGCACGATCACTATTTTGATCGGCGCAATTGCCGGCGGCAAGACTAGTCCAAGGTCGTCGCTGTGTGTCATGATCAATCCGCCAATCATGCGTGTTGAAACGCCCCAGCTGGTTTGCCAGACATATTGCTCTTTGCCATCCTGGTCGGTAAATTTCACATTAAAAGCTTTGGCAAAATTTTGGCCAAGGTTATGCGAGGTGCCCATTTGCAGCGCTTTGCCGTCTTGCATCATTGGCTCAATAGAATAGGTGCGCAGCGCGCCGGCAAATTTTTCAGATTCAGTTTTTTGTCCGGCCAGAACCGGCATTGCCAAATAATTCTCCACAAAATCTTTATACGCTTCAAGCATTTTTATTACTTCAGCTTCAGCTTCTTGTTCTGTGGCATGCGCAGTGTGGCCTTCCTGCCACAAAAATTCCGCTGTGCGCAAAAACGGGCGAGTGCGCATTTCCCAACGGACAATGTTTGCCCACTGGTTCAGCAGCAATGGCAAATCGCGCCAGGAATGGATCCATTTCGAAAAAGTTTCGTACATGATTGTTTCTGAAGTCGGGCGAATGACTAACTCTTCGTTAAGTTTTGCTTCTGGGTCAACCACCACCCCTTCAGGCGAATCTTTCAAGCGGTGATGCGTAACAACTGCTGCTTCTTTGGCAAAGCCTTGAACATGCTTTGCTTCCCGGCTCAAAAGCGATTTCGGGATCAGCAATGGGAAGTAAACGTTCTTATGGCCGGTTTGCTTGATCATTTTGTCCAGCACTTTTTGCATATTTTCCCAAATGGCATAGCCATAGGGCTTGATAACCATACTGCCGCGCGTCACAGAGTTTTCCGCAAGTTCTGCTGCATCAATAATGTCCAGGTACCATTGTGAATAATCTTCAGAACGCGGGGTGATTTTGTTATTTGCTGTTGCCATAAAATAGCTTAAATATACAGAAATTATATGGGAAAAAGCGAAGTTTTGCAAAAGCGGTTGAATCATATAAAATAAGGAAGCAAAAGTAAATTTTTTCTCGCATCGGGTCGAGAAAGTTAGAATATTTATGCTAGACTCGGTCTTCCAAAAATTCAGTAAAGATATTGGTATTGATTTAGGCACAGCCAATACCCTCGTCTATGTAAAAGGCAAGGGTATTGTAATAAATGAGCCTTCGGTTGTGGCTTTAAATGTCAAAACCAAGCAAATCTTGGCTATTGGCAATGAAGCAAAGCGCATGGTTGGCAGAACGCCCCCGCACATCGTCGCTTCGCGCCCTTTGGTTGACGGCGTGGTTTCGGATTTTGAAATCACCGAGCAGATGCTGCGCTACTTCATTAATAAAGTGCACCAAAAAACCTACTCTTTTCTGCGCAGGCCGCGCGTAGTTATTGGCATACCTTCGGGCGTTACTGAAGTAGAAAAGCGCGCCGTGCAGGATGCTGCGCTAAATGCTGGCGCAAGAATGGCTTATTTGATTGAAGAGCCGATGGCAGCGGCAATCGGCGCGCGTTTGCCAGTGCAAGATGCCAATGGCAGCATGATTGTTGATATTGGCGGCGGCACTGCGGAAATTGCAATTCTTTCGCTTGGCGGAGTGGTCATTTCAAAATCGCTGCGCATGGCTGGCGACAAAATGAATGAAAGCATTATCCAGTATGCGCGCGATCATTTTAATTTATTGCTCGGCGAACGCACCGCAGAAGAGGTAAAAATTAAAATCGGCTCCGCATACCCAATGGAAGATGAGATGGAAGCAGTGATGCGCGGGCGCGATTTGGTTACCGGTTTGCCAAAAGAAGTGATTGTTAATGACCAACAAATTCGCGAAGCGCTTTCTCATTCTGTGCGCGTTATTGTCAACAATATAAAAAATGCTGTTGAAGAAACGCCGCCGGAATTAGTTGCCGATTTGATGCATCGCGGTATAACTTTGGCTGGCGGCGGTGCGCTTTTGCGCGGTTTGGATACGCTTGTACAAGAAGCAACACAAATGCCAGTACATGTTGCCGATGATCCGCTGACCGCAGTTGTGCGCGGCACCGGCGTTGTGGTTGAAGACCTTGAAACTTTGAAAGACGTGCTCGTCAACACAACGTTTGAAAAAATCCCGCGTTAGGCTGGCCTTTTCCGCCGCCCACAAGCAGATGTGGGCGGCTTCTGTTATAATGGAAAAGAGCCTATGACATTTTCCGGCCGCGCCACGCTTTTTGCATTTTTAATAGCAGTAACCTTGTTACTGATTTTTTTGCATATAAGGGGCTTACTGCGGCCTGTAGAAAGCGCTTTAGTTGAAATTCCGCGCCCTTTTATTTATGTGCTCTCCGGCACCGGACATTCAATCGGGAATTTTTTTGGATATTTTTCCTCGGTTTCTCGTCTGAATAACCAAAACGCTATTCTTGTTGACAGGGTTCGCGAGCTGGAACAGGAAAACGTTGCTTTGCAGCAATATAAACTGCAAAATGAAATGCTAAAAAAGGAACTTGGCTTCCGAGACACAGCAAAATTTAACTTAATACCTGGAACTGTAATTGCCAAAGACCCTTCTGCTTTCAGCGAAACAATTATAATAAACATTGGCTCTAAAGACGGCGTGCAGACCGGCAGTGGGGTATTGTCCCAAGGCGTATTGATCGGCAGAATTTCCGAAGTCGAGACGTTTACCTCTAAAGTACTGCTTGTCACTGATTCGCACAGCGCAATTGATGTCCAAGTCGGCAACACCGGAGACCAGGGCATTGTCCATGGCACATCCAGCGGCATGGCGCTAGACATGGTTTCTCAAAATACCCAGCTCAATAAAGGAGACTTACTGGTTACGGCCGGACTAACACAGCAATTGCCAAAAGGAATTTTACTTGGTTCAGTAGGCGACCTTATTTCACAAAAAAACGATTTATGGCAAAAGGCAACTGTAATTTCCGGCGTCGACCTGGATAATCTTGATTACGTTTCAGTTATAAAACAATGATAAAATTTTTCACTTACGCCATTTCTATAATATTGCTTGTGGCAATCAATGCTGTTTTTCCGGAAATGAAATCTGCGTTGCCGAATCTGCTTTTTCTTTTCATAATTTTCCTTGCTTTCCGCCAAAATGAAGCTGACTTCATTTGGATTGCTTTTTTTTCAGGGCTGTTCCTTGATGCATACAGCGGATTTTTCTTCGGCACTTACACGATCAGCTTTCTGGTTATTGGCTTTATAATAAATTTAGCAACCCGTTCAATTCTTACGGCGGATCCATCGCCAATATATGTGGCTGTGGTAATTGTCATTTCAGAGCTGATGTTGGTTGGTTTGGTGTTCATGGTTAATGCGATCGCCTTTAAGCTGCATCAAACTCCTTTTCCAGTTTCCGGCATTTATCTTAACCAGAAAATTTGGATTGATCTGGCTTTAAATTTGATTTTCGCCCTGCCGGTTTACTGGTTAGTAAGATTGAATGACTCAATTATCGAAAACATTGAAAGCAAGAAAAACATTCTATCCTAGCCCTAGATACTAGCTATTAACTCCATGCGCGATCCATTTTCAATTTATGATTCCAAATTTGGCAGAGGCCGAAGCAAGCCTTCTTTGGATTGGGAAGAAACCGCTTTGCAAAATGCAGAGAATCCCGAAGATTATTATGAGGGGCACGCGACCTCATCAAAATCGTTTATTTATTATTTTTTAGTTTCATTGGTTTTTGTCATTTTGCTCGGGCGCTTGGTGGATATGCAACTCGCACGCGGCTCGTATTTTCGCGCTTTGGCTGATGGCAACCATGTCCGCATCCAGCCAATATTGCCGCCGCGAGGAATTATTTTTGATTCGCAAGGAAATCCGCTTGTCCAGAACGTGCCAAATTTCGAGCTGGTTTTAACGCCAGTGGATTTGCCAAAGCAGGATTATCAACCCGAAGTTAAAGATTTAGCTGCTGTAATGGGTTTTGATCCAAATGCTCTGCTTTCAAAAATTGATCCAAAGCAACTGGATACTTTCCAAACAATAAGCGTGCTGCAAAGCGTGCCAAAAAACCTTGCGCTTACATTTGAGGCGCAAGCCGAAAAATATCCCGGTTTTTCAATAGAAGACAATCCGATTAGGTCATATCTTGATCCGGAAGTATTTTCGCACTTACTAGGTTATACCGGTAAAGTTACGCAAATAGACGTTGCAAATCACCCCGATCAGTATTCGCCTTTGGATTACATTGGCAAAACCGGAATCGAATATACTTATGAGGATTATTTGAAGGGCTTATCTGGAAAAAAGCAGGTTGAAGTTGATGCAAAAGGCAATTACAAAGCAACTTTAGCCACAATTGAACCGCAAGCTGGCGATTCGTTAGTTTTAAATATTGATGGGGAACTGCAGCAGGAACTTTATAAAAACATTATTGCCAAAAATGGCAATCACAAAGCAGCCGCAGTCGCTTTGGATCCGCAAACCGGGCAAGTGCTTGCTTTAATCAGTTTGCCTGGCTTTGATAACAACCTTTTTTCTAAAGGCATTTCGCAGCAAGACTATTCTCATCTTGCAAACGATCCAAACGATCCACTAATTAATCGCGCGGTGAGCGGCATTTATCCGCCTGGTTCAACAATCAAGCCGGTGATGGCTTCTGCAGCGTTGCAGGAAAATGTCGTCACGCCAGAACAAAAAATTGTTGATACCGGCGATTTGGTTTATGGCAATTTTCATTTCCGCGGTTGGAAACCGGGTGGTCTAGGACCAATGGATATTCGAACTGCAATTGCGATGTCTTCAGACATTTATTTTTATACTGTTGGCGGCGGCCAGTCTGCTTTGGGCATTGCCGGCCTTGGTCCGGATCGCATTGCGAAATATGACTATTTATTTGGCATGGGCCAAAAATTAGGCATCGATATTCCGGGCGAAAATTCCGGGCTGATTGCCAGCCCGCAATGGCGCAAAGAGCATTTTAAGGACCCAAAGAACCAAGGCTGGTATTTGGGCGATACTTATCACGAATCAATTGGCCAGGGCGATATGGCAGTTACTCCTTTGCAGGTCGCATCCTGGACTGCAACCGTGGCAAATGGCGGCACCTTATATCAGCCGTACATAGTTAATAAGGTTGTTGATCCGAGTGGCGCAGTGGTTTTGCAAAATCAGCCCAAAGCGATCCGCTCTGGATTTATTGACCCGAAGAATATTGAAATCGTCCGCGAGGGGATGCATCAGACAGTTACTGCCGGAACAGCTCGCAGCCTAAGCCAATTGCCAATCAGTTCTGCTGGAAAAACCGGCACCGCGCAGTTTGATTCTGCAAATCCGTCTGCTGCACATGCTTGGTTTACAGCTTTTGCGCCATTTGATAAGCCGCAAATCGTGATTACAGTATTAGTCGAAGCCGGCGGCGAAGGTTCTTCTGCTTCTGTACCAGTTGTTAAGGATACGCTACAATGGTGGGCAGGGCATAGATATAAGAAGTAGCAATTATGGTTATTGATGGCAGAAAAATTTCATCAGAAATAATTGAGCAGCTCAAAAAAGAAGTTGCGGCTTTGCCGTTCAAGCCAAAGCTGGTTGACGTTTTGGTTGGCAAAGATCCAGTTACAGAATCTTACGTCAATATCAAATCCAAAAGAGCAGCAGAAGTCGGCATAGATTTTGAAGCACATCGTTTTGTCCAGGGTGTTTCGCAAGCTGAATTGGAATCCGCAATTTTGAAATTGAACAAAACAGAAAACCTTTGCGGCTTGATTGTGCAGTTGCCGCTGCCTGCGAATTTAGACAAGCAAAAAATTATCGATCAAATCGATCCGCATATTGATGTTGATGTAATAACTTCCAGCAATCTCGGTAAATTATTTACTGGAGAAAGCAGATTCGTGCCCGCAACAGCTGGGAGCATTATGAAAATTTTGGAATATTATAAGGTTGATGTTAAAGGCAAACATGTTTTGATGGTCGGCGCAGGCGACTTGGTCGGCAAGCCAGTGGCTTTTTTGTTAATGCAAAAAGCAGCAACCGTAATCGTTGCTAACCAATTTACGCAAGATTTGGCAAATCTTTGCCTGCAGTCGGAAGTAATCATTTCTGGCACAGGCGTGCCAAAATTAATCACTGGCGATATGGTTAGGGCGGGTGCAGTTGTAATTGACGCTGGCACTGCAGAGTCAGCCGGCGGAATTACCGGGGATGTTGATTTTGAAGCTGTTAAGGACAAGGCTGCATTGGTTTCTCCAGTTCCAGGGGGGGTAGGGCCAATAACTGTGGCAATGTTATTAAATAACGTAGTTTTATCTGCAAATGCTCGAGATTGACCAATTTATTAAAACCAAAATTGCTAAAAAATGGCTTAACTAAGCCATTTTTTATTGTTTAGTGTTGACTTATTTTTTGAATTATGGTATATTGTATCGTTCGGCAATTGTGCCGATTTTTGAAAAATGCGTTCACCGGCTAAAAGCCGTTGCCTATGCAACCCTCAACAAGTTCGTACTCACTTAAGGCAAACGCCATACGGAGGAAACACATGCACATGCGTTCGCTGTCACTGCTCGTCTTCGTCGCCGCAGTCTTCGCTGCCAGCGGTATCACCGCCTGCAACGACTCCACCGCGCCGAAGGCCGTGCACGACACCACGGTCGTCGTTCATCACGACACGACCCGGATCGTCGACACGCTGAAGCCGCCCGCGCCGACGCTGCTGGCCAACTGCAAGACCATGGTCAAGCAGATGTACCCGTCGCAGACCACGATTGGCGTGTTCGCCGGGACGAACAACATCATCCCGTCGTCAGACTACCGGGTCAACTTCGGCCTCGTGCCCGTCGATACCGGTGTCACCGTCAACAGTTGCACGTTCACGGTACTGCACTACATCTCCGATAACATCGCCACGTACTTCATGACCCGGGGAAACCCGAGCACGGCGAATACGCTCGTTTCGGAAGTGATCGTGCAGGGCGAGTTCAAGCCGCCGGTTCCGGTGAATGACACGCTGAAGCGCCTCGTTCTCGCGGACTCCACGGTGATGCAGGTCAACGTGGTCACGCTGGACGACAGCAGCAACTACCGGGTCGTTGCGGATTCAAGCAACATTTCGCCAATCCTCGGCGTTTCCGGGCACTACGATGTCAACACGCTGGTGAAGTGCGGAACTGCGGCGACATATTGCGACGTCAGCATCGCACTGGCGCGCAAGTACACCGCGAAGTACGCCGGTACAAGCCGAATCCCGCCGCAGGGGTTCCGTGTCTTCTACCACACCAAGTCCGGCGATTACATCAAAGATTCGGTCGCGACTACCGAGCTGCTCGTCGATGCACAGCCTGGCGGCACCAGCAGCACGACGGCTTCGCCGAATCTCCTGCCGATCTCGCCGCTTTCCGTGCAAGACTTGCACCCGAGAGGCAAGAACCGGCCGACGACGAAGCTGGTCAGCCGCACCCGGCTTTCCGCCAGCGAGGCGCAGCGCCAGATCGCCGCATTCCGGCAGCCGGCGCGATAACGAGCTTTGTCTCGGCAAAGCCTGTAGTTATAGCAGCGCATGCATGTATATAGCGGTTGCATCACTCTAGATGGCCGCGAAAAAGGAAGCGCTGGAGAACATCCCAGCACCTGCTTCCGCCCGCCCCACAGCACATCACTGTGGGGCATTTTCTTTGCCAAAGTTCGCCCTTTGACAAGTCTTTTAAAATCTCATAAGATTATGCCTATGAGCAATAGAAAATTTTTACTTACCAAAGAAGGTTTGGAAAAGCTAAACGAAGAATTGCGCGTTTTGGTTAATGAGAAGCGCAAGGATGTTATTGAACGAATCCAAGAAGCGGTAGCGCATGGCGATTTGTCCGAAAATGCTGATTATGCCCAAGCAAAAGAAGAACAATCTTTTATTGAAGGCCGTATTCAGGAAATTGAGGATATGATTAAAAATGCGGAAATTATTGATACGACCACAAAGCACACCGCAGTTACTATTGGTTCAACAATCACTGTTGGCGTTTATGATGGCTCTGGCAGCGCCAATGAACGTAAGTACACAATTGTTGGTTCAAACGAAGCCAATCCTGCAGAAGGCAAGATTTCTAATGAATCGCTAGTGGGCAAAGCTTTGCTTGGCCGCAAAGTGGGCGAGAAAGTTCCGGTTCAGACCGCGGCAGGCGAGATGCATTATGAAATCAAAAACATAGAATAAAGAAGACAGAATAAAGAATACAGTAGAATTTAAAACTGACAACCCAGAATGGGGTCAGTTTTTTGTTTTTACTGTATTCTGCCTTCTGTATTCTGTATTCTAATTTTATGCTATAATTTATTGAGTATTTAACACCCTTTCATGTCTGAACGCATCGAAGATATAATTGAATTTCGCAAGAAAAAGCTCGAAAAGTTAAAGGAAATGGGCATTGATCCATATCCTTCTTCGACTAAGCGCGACCACACTGCCAAAGAAGCGTTGGACCAATTTGCGGAATTAAGCAGCAGCCAGAAAGAAATTACTTTGGCGGGAAGAATTCGCAGTTTGCGCACCCAAGGCAAAATCAGCTTTGCGCACATTGAAGATGGTACTGGCAAAGTTCAATTGTTTTTTAAAGCGGACAATCTTGTTGATGCTTTTAAATTGCTGGAGTTGTTTGATCTTGGCGATTTTATTGAAGCTAGCGGTGTGATGTTTGAAACAAAAAGCGGCGAAAAAACTTTGGATGTGCGCGAGTTCCGCATGCTTGCAAAATCTTTGCGCCCTTTGCCAAGTGAACACTACGGCTTGTCTGATACAGAAATCCGTTTGCGTAAGCGTTATCTTGATTTGGTGGCCAACCCGGATGTGCGCGAGATGTTTGTAAAGAAATCAAAATTTTGGTTGGCAATGCAGCAATTTTTGATTAAAGAAGGTTTTTTGCAAGTTGAAGCGCCGGTGCTTGAAGCAATTCCAGGTGGCGCTGAAGCTGAACCGTTTATTACGCATCATAATGCTTTGGACCGTGATTTTTATTTGCGCATCTCTTTAGAGCTGCCGTTAAAAAAATTGATTGTTGGCGGGTTTGAACGAGTTTTTGAGATTGGCCGCATTTTCCGCAATGAAGGAATCGACACCGAGCATCTCCAAGACTACACCCAAATGGAATTTTATTGGGCTTATGCTGATTTTGAAATGCTAAAAAGATTTTTGCAGCGTTTGTATCAGCACGTCATTTCTGAAACATTCGGCACTTTGAAAATCACTTCAAATGGCACAGAGGCAGATTGGTCTGGCGAATGGCAAAGCATTGACTACGTAAAAGCATTTAAAGATTATACTGGGTTGGATTTGGAAACGTGCAGCGACGATGATTTGCGCGAGTATGCAGATAAAGGTCATTTGAAATATGAAAAGTTTGCTGGCCGCGGCAGATTGATTGATTTGATATTTAAAAAAGTGCGCAGCACAATTCCAGCAGATAAGCCGGTTTTCTTAGTGCATCAGCCGATTGAGCTGGAACCGCTTGCGAAGCGCGATCCGAATAATCCGAAATTAGTGCAGCGCTTGCAAATCCTTGCTTATGGCACGGAACTCGGCAAAGGCTTTGGTGAATTAAACGATCCGATTGACCAGCGCAGCCGTTTTGAAGATCAAATGAAGCTGCGCGAAAAGGGTGATAAAGAAGCACAAATGATTGATGAGGATTATCTTGAAGCAATGGAATATGGCATGCCGCCTTTGGCCGGCTTTGGCGTTTCTGAACGTTTATTTGCAGTTTTGATGGATAAGTCTGTGCGCGAAACAGTGATTTTCCCGCCAATGAAAGAATAGGCTATTTATGGAACAGCGAATTGTACCAATTGCGGTGTCAGTGATAACAAACGATGACGGTGAGGTTTTTTTGCAGAAAAGGGTTATGCCGCAATTGCCTGCAGCGCATCAGAAATGGGAGTTTCCTGGAGGCAAAATGGAATATGGCGAGGATCCAGAGCAAACAGCAGTAAGGGAAGCGAAAGAAGAAACGAATTTAGATATCGCAGTTATTAGATTGTTGCCAAAAATTTATACCACAATTTGGCCGCACGGACAGGCATTAATTATGTCCTACCAATGCAAGGTCAAAGGCGGTTCAGCGGCACTGAATTTATTAAGCGATAAGATTTCTGAAGCAAAATTTTTCCCAATCAATGAAATTAATTATAATGAGTGCTTGCCCTGGACCAAAGAAATAATTAACCTGCTCTAGCCATGCTCGACATAAAATTCATCCGTGAGAATCTGGAAAAAGTAAAACGCGGCGTTGCCAGCAAAAACGTCAGCGTTGATTTTGACCGGCTGCTTGCAGCAGACGACCGCCGCCGCGATTTGATTACTGAAATGGAATCTTTGCAAGCCACGAAAAATGCTGCTTCAAAGGAAATTCCGAATTTGCAGGGGGCGGAGCGCGATGCAAAAATTTTGGAAATGAAGGAAGTTGGCGCGCGCGAAGCGGAGTTAAAAAAGCAGCTGGATGAAGCTGAAAAAGAATGGCGCTTCTTAATGTTCGATGTGCCAAACATTCCAAAAGATGATGTAAAAATCGGCAAAGATGAATCTGAAAATGAGGTTTTGCGCAAGGTGGGCGAACCAACAAAGTTCAAATTCCAGCCAAAAGAGTATACAGAGCTTGGCTCTGCTTTGGACATTATTGATACTGACCGCGCAGCAAAAACGTCTGGCACACGCTTTGCATTTTTAAAAGGAGACGGCGCGCTGCTCGAGTTTGCTTTGCTTAATTTTGGCATTACGAAACTTGTGCAAAAAGGCCTTAAGCTGATTTTGCCGCCGTATCTGGTCAAGAAAGAAATTATGCGCGGCATGGGTTATTTGGAACATGGCGGCATCGACGAGGTCTATCATTTAGAAGCCGATGATTTGTATTTGATTGGCACATCAGAGCAGGTTATTGGCGGCATGCATGCTGGCGAAGTCTTCAGTGAGGAACAACTGCCTTT
>CAZLFS010000001.1:7593-23090 GCA_964559005.1 uncultured Candidatus Saccharibacteria bacterium | reverse complement strand
ATGTAAAGGAGCAACCATGTACGAAGCAAAAAAATTCGATTCTATCCGAGCGCTTGATGGCATTTCGGAAAAAACAATGACCGAACACTACAAGTTGTATGAAGGATATGTAAAGAAAGCAAATGAAATTCACGAAAAATTAAAAACTGTTGATCGTTCAACAGCCAATCAGACCTACTCTGAACTGCGTGAACTGAAACTGGAGCTATCTTTCGCGGTAGGCGGCATCAAAAACCATGAATTCTATTTCTGGCATTTAGGCGGCGATGGCAGCGAACCATCCGGATATTTGCGCAACAAGATCGACGAGGACTTCGGTTCATTTGAAAAATTCAAAGAAGATATGAAGCAAACAGGAATTGCAGCGCGCGGCTGGGTTTGGCTAGCAATGGATTGGAATACTGGCAAGCTGTTTAATTATCTTGGCGACGCGCAAAATGCTTACCCGATTTGGAACGCCACACCATTTGTGGCATTGGATACTTACGAACACGCTTATTGGATGGATTATGGCACTGGCAGAGCTGCTTATATTGATGCTTTCTTCAAAAACTTAAATTGGAAAGTTGTTGAGGAATATTTCCAGCAAACAACTTCAATGATGAAAAAATAATGCGCCACGAATCAAGCGTTGCCGAAGCCGAGCATTCGGAACATGATGATTTGAAAAATTTAATTACAGAAGCCTACAAAAAATTGGAATATGAAGGCGACGATTTTGAAGTGCCGGAAATGACAAATGTCGAAGCTTTAAAAGGCAAAAAGCTTATTTATATTGATGACACAAAAGACCTTTTCCGCTTGTACGGCAAATACTTAATTGCAGCAACTGGCAAAGAAGTTGGCTTTATCTTATATGAGGGCCAAAACTTTGCTGATCTGGCAAAAGAAATTGCAAGCCAATCGCCGGATGTGGTGTTAATTGATGCGGAGCTGGTTAATAATATTGCCAATGCGCGCGCAAACGGCGCAGATCTGGTGCCATTTATCAAAGCGGAAAATCCAGACATTATGTGCATTGGCTTTTCCAGTTCGCAAGTGGAAGATGAATTTCGCAGGCAAGGCGCAGGTTATGCCTTAAAGCTCAAATTCCGTGCACGCCAGCCAGAGATTGTCCAAGGCATTGCAAAAGAAGTCGAAAACCTAGAACATTTACATCATAACGCACCTGCTAAGGCTGCCTAGTTTACATTTATAAAAAAATTTTAAAGCTATATGCCTAGGCAGCTTTAGCTTTATTTTGCAGCAACTGCTTTAGCTTTGCGTTCTTTGCTTTTGCGAAACCTTGGCGTGTTATCCTGTTTGCCGCGGATATAGTAAAGTTTTGCTCTGCGCACCTGGCTTTCTTTAACTACTTCCATTTTAGCAATGTTCGGCGAATGCAGCGGGTAAATTCTTTCTACGCCAACACCTGAAGCAATTTTGCGGACAGTGAAAGTTGCGTTCGGGCCAGTGCCGCCTTTGCGCGCAATGACCAAGCCTTCAAAAATCTGGATTCTTTCTTTATCACCTTCTTTAATTTTCTGGTGCACGCGCACAGTAAAGCCAGGCTTAAAATCCGGAATGTCGGAACGCTTTAATTCTTTTGAAATTGTTTTAACGATAGGCATTATTTTGTAAGTCTTCTTAAATTATTTAAAACTTCGCGCAAATCCGCAGGCAATTCGCTTTCAGCTTCGATCCACGCGCCGTCTGGCAGTTTTAGTTCGATGCGGCTTGCGTGCAGGAATTGCCGTTTAAGTCCGGGTGCGGAGCCTTTGCCGTATAAGGCATCGCCCGCAATCGGATGGTCTAGAGATGAAAAGTGTACCCTTATTTGATGGGTACGTCCTGTATGCAATTTTACATTAAGAAGTGTGTATTCGTCAACCCTGCTTGGATCGTCCGCATTTGGCAGTTTAAAGTACTCTACAACCGAATATTCAGTTAGGGCGTCCTTTGGTTCGCTCGGATTTTTTGTTGCCATCTTTCGGAAATCTCGGGGATGGCGACCGATCGGCTCGTTAATAACGCCGTGGCGCGGCTGTACATGCCCGCAAACCAAAGCAATATATTGTTTTTTAATATTCCTTGTGGCAAATGCATCTTTGAGATACTCGAACATTTCCTGGGTCTTTGCGACCAATAAGACGCCGGAAGTATCTTTGTCCAGGCGGTGGACAATGCCCGGGCGTATTTCCAAATCGCCGATAACTTTGATGTCCTTATATTTGTATAAAAGCCCTTCCGCTAGGGTAACGCCTTTATACCCGGGCGCGGGGTGAATGACCAGGCCAGCCGGCTTATCAATTATCAAAATCTGGTCATTCTCATACAAAACCTTAATCTCCAGCGGCTTTGCGGAAATTTTTGGCTGTTCTTTGAAATCATATTCAATGACATCGCTTGAGCGGACAACGTGCTTGCCCTCTGAAACGGTCTTACCGTTTACCTGCACTTGGCCGCTTTCAATATCGCGCTGAATGCGGCTGCGCGAAACATTGGCAACATTTTGGGCAAGAAATCGATCTAGCCGGAGCTTGTTTTGGTCAACAACAAATTTCATTAAAGATGGCTAAAAAAATCTGGGCGGCGCTTTTGGGTGCGCTTCAGCGCCTGGTTTCGGCGCCACTCTTCGATCATTTCGTGGTTTCCAGATAGTAAAATTTTTGGCACGACCAAAGTTTTCTTCTCGTGCTTGATTTTTTCCGGGCGGGTGTACTGCGGATACTCCAAAAGTTTTTTGTACTTGTCAAAAGAATAAGCAAAGCTTTCCGCTTTAGTTGACTCCTCTTTGCCGACAACCCCTTTCAAGAAACGAGAGACTGTTTCGATCATTACCAATGCGGGCAGCTCGCCACCCATCAAGACGTAATCGCCGATGGAAAATTCCTCATCAACCATGTCGCGGATGCGTTCGTCAAAACCTTCGTAGCGGCCGGAAACAAAAATCAAATGCTCCATTTTTGCCAAGCGCTTGGCATGCGCCTGATTGAAAACTTTTCCCTGCGGCGTCAGTAAAATTACTTTTTTCTTTGGAGATTTTTTGCCGGAAACTTTTTTTATAGCTTTAGACATTATATCCGGCTTAATAACCATGCCAACTCCGCCGCCATAAGGGCGGTCGTCAACAGTTTGGTGCGGATCTTCAGTGAAATCGCGGAGATTCACAGCCTTAATATTGATCAACTTTTTGCTGATCGCGCGCGCAATAATGCTGACTTTTTTATAGTCCTCAATCATTTCCGGGAAAATGGTTATTACGTCAAATTTCATACTCGTTTAAAAACCCCCGATTCGTCGGGGGTTGAAAATTACAGCTTAAATTCGTCCATTGCATCTGTGCCGGTTTCAGCACCAGTGCTTTCGACTGAATGCGCGTGTTCGTGCCTTTGTGAACCTTCTGGTTCATTGATCTTCAAATTCACGCGGGCTTTTCTCTTCGCACCAACAACGCGAAGCAAAGTTCGAATTGCTTTTGCAGTTTGGCCCTGGCGGCCAATGACCTGGCCCATATCCTGTGGGTTAAGGTGCAAAGTTATTAAGACTCCCATTTCATCCACTGAACGGTCGGTTTTGACGTCGTCAGGATGGTCGACAAGAGACTTAACAATAAACTCAACAAAACTCTGATCTTGTTCTGACATCTCTCTTGAAATCTGCTAGCTGTTTAAGGCTTTCGACCTGAATGATTAAGCCGCTATGCATACATAGCGTAATATATTTTGGGTAATGGGTCAAACAAAAAACGACCGCTTGGTCGTTTATGCTTGTGTTTCTGTGGTTGAATCAGCTGGAGTTTCCGGTGCGGGCGCTTCGGCTACAGGCGCTTCTGCGCTCGGAGCTGGCGCTTCTGAAGTTGCAGGGGCAGCTGCTTCTGCTTTTGGCTGTTCTTTCTTCGGGACGTTGAAAGCTTTTACTTTATCAGCCTTGAGCAAACCTTTATCAACTAGTAAATTGTGCATGGTTGGAGAAAGCTCTACATTTTGCGCCAATAATTGCTGAAGCCGTTCAGTGTTTCGAATATTAAAATTCTTTTTGTGCGGGTTATAATTGCCTAGGATCTCCTGGACTTTCTTAGAAACGTGAGCAGTTTTCTCCGCAACGACAATCCTAAAATCAGCTGCGTTTCGTCTGCCGGTTCTTTGTAAGCGAATGGTTAACATTGGTGAGATTAAATTAAGATTCCTGCTAATTCTAGCAAAGCCTGGGCAAAACGTCAATTCTTGCTTTGGCGCCATTTTTTGCGGAAAATTACAACCAGCGATGGCAATACCGAAATAGCAATGATTCCGGCGATAACCGGCAAAATATATTTATCGATGTTTGGCACGCGATTGCCCAAATAATAGCCAAGCAGCGTGATTATGATCGTCCAGACGAGGCCGCCAATAACATTGTAAAGCATATATTTTTGTATTTTCATTTCACTGATTCCGGCAAAAACTGGCACAAAAGTGCGCACAATTGGCACAAAGCGGGCGAGGATCACTGCTTCGCCGCCCCACTTCTGGAAAAACTTTTCCGAGCGGTGCAGATTTTTTTCGTTAAAAAAAGCGGAATCCCTATTCTCAAAAACTTTGCTGCCAAACTTTGCGCCAATAATATAACCGAGTAAATTTCCGAGCACGCCGGCAATAACCAAAATTATTATCGCCAGCCAGATGTTCAAATAATCCTGGGAAGCTAGATATCCGGCGGTAAAAAGCAGCGTGTCCCCTGGCAAAAAAAATCCAACCAAAAGCCCGCACTCGGAAAATACGATCGCAAATAAGCCAATATAGCCAGTGGCCTGAATTATTGAAACTATATCCATAGAAATTTCTTATTTAGCAAAGGCTTGCGCCTGTTCTATTTTTAATGACAAAATTTTTGAAATGCCGTCTTCACCCATGGTTACGCCATACAACGTATGCGCCTGGCGCATTGTTTCGCGGTTATGCGTAACTGTAATAAACTGGGTTTGATTTGCAAGCGTGCCGAGAATTTGCGCGAAACGAATGGTGTTTGCCTCATCCAACGCAGCATCGACTTCATCAAGCATAACAAATGGCGAAGGAAAACACGATAGCAAAGCGCACAACAGCGCGATTGAAGTCAAAGAACGCTCGCCACCGGACAGCGCGGAAATGCTCGCCAGTTTTTTCCCTGGCGGGGTTGCTTTGATATCAATACCGCTGACATCATCCGTACCGGTTTCATATTTCGCAAGAATTTTTTCTTCAGGCCTCAACTTTGATTTTTCTTGGGCCTGATCTTCCGCTTCTTCGCTTTGGTCTTCTTGGGCAAGCTTATTTTCCTTTTGCGAACGGATAATGTTCAGGTAAGCGCGGCCGCCATTAAATAAAACGCGGAAATATTGTTCAAATTTTTCATTAATGCGCTGAAATGAATCCTGAAATTGCTTTTTGATATAGCGGTCGAGCTCCTCAATGACCTGGCGTAAATCACCCATTCCCTTATTTAAATCTTCCACTTGCGAACTTAAATAAGTGTAGCGCTGCTCTGTTTCTTGATATTCTTTCAAGGTCAATTCATCAATGCCGCCAATAACCTCAAGCTGGTTTTTTAGGCGCTGAATGCGCTCTTCAAGATTTTTCGAAGCATGCGCAACGCGTTCTTTTTTTATTTGTTCCAAGCCGGCGAGGCCCAAAGCTTGGCCTGCTTCAGCAACCAGGCTTTCGCCTAACGTTTCAATGCGCGCCTTTTCGATTTGGATCGTGCTTTCCTGGTCGCGCAACTTTGAAAGCTCGTCCATTTTATTGCGATACGCGCGCTCTTCTTCCAAAATTTCGCTTTTGCGCCCTTGCTCGTTGGCGTGATATTCGGAAATTTTTTGCTCCAGCGTGCCAATTTCGCTTGCCAAAGCAACAGCCTGCGCATTCAATTCTTTTTCCTGGGCTAGCAATTGCTTAAAATAGTCGTCAACGCTACCACTGGAAGCTTTTTGCAAATCAAGATTAACATGCAAAAGCTTTTGCTCAATCTTGGACAGTTCGCTTTCCAAATGTTCAAGATTGATGCTGATTTTTGATTTGCGCAACTCAATGCTGTTCAGTTCGCTTGTGGCGCGATCCTTAAGCATTAAAACTTCGTTCAGAGCGCGCTTTTGCTTATCAAAATTGAAGAAAGGATTTTGCGCAAGCTGCAAAGTTTTCTTTTTGAAATCAATTAGGCCTTCGCGAAAATCCTGAGCAAAGCCTATTATTAATGAAACATCCTGCGCGTTTTCAATATTTTCGTAAAAAGCTTCAAAGCGCTGATGTAAAGATTCGACATCATTTGCCAACTCCTGGAAATTGACATTGTCCGGCTGATTCAAATTCTTTTGGATTGCCTCCAGCTTTTCAGTAACATCTGCAAAAAGCTTTTGCTGCTCGAGAAGCTCTTTTTCAACTTTTTTTGCAGCTTGGCGGGTTGTTTCAATTTCCGATTTCAAATGCGCGTGCTGGTTTTCGAGATTGCTCTTTTCCACGCCCAAGCTTCTGCTGTCGCCACCAACAGATTTTTCCGCTTGCAGTTTGCCGCGGATCATTGCAATGTCTTCCATCAGTTTATTTTTACGGTCCTGCATTTTTTTAATTTCCGCCTGGATTTGCTGGTAGGCTTGAACTTCTGCCTTATTGCTGCCTTCGTTCTTTTCCAAATTCTTGCGATGAACTTCAATTTCGCTCTCTAACTTTGCACGGCCGCGCAAAACAATATCAAGTTTCTGCAAGACATCCTGCAGCTGGTCATGAAGCTGCCAATATCTGCCGCCAAAAAATTCCGTTTGATAAGTTTTCAGATCTTCTTCAATTGCCGCGCGTTCTTCCATTTTTTTTGCCTGCCTGCGCAAAGATTTTAAGCGCGGCTCAATTTCAGTAAGCAGATCCTGGACGCGGATGAGATTTTGCGCGGTTTGCTCGAGGCGCTTCAAAGTTTTTTCGCGACGAATGTAATAAGTTTTAACGCCGCTTGCTTCATCCAAAAGGTTTTTCACCTCTGCCGGGCCTGCCAAGATCATTTGGTCAATCGTGCCTTGGCCAATAACCGTGTGCCTAGAAGTGCCAATATTCGACTTTAAAATCAAATCAATAACATCAAGCAAGCGGACTTTATTGCCATTGATCATATATTCCGACTCGCCGCTGCGGTCAATTGTGCGCGTGATCGAAACTTCGGAATAATCAATTGGGATGCGCTTGTCGCGATTGTCAAAAGTTACCGCCACAGAAGCAAAAGACTGGCGCGATTTTTTTTCGCTGCCAGCGAAGATGACGTCTTCGCTTTTTTTGCCGCGCAGCTGCTTTAAGCTTTGTTCGCCGAGCACCCACCTGATCGCATCTGCGACGTTTGATTTGCCGGAACCGTTCGGGCCGACAACAGCAGTCATTCCTTTTTCGAATTCTAAAGTAGTCTTGTTTGCAAATGATTTGAAACCCTGAATTTCCAGCCTTTTTAAGTACATTCTTTGTTTCTGAAATGAATAATTACCCTTTAATTATATCACACCAAAATCAAAAAGCCGTTCCTTTTATGGAGCGGCTTTTTTTAAAATTGGTTAATCTTTAAAGCATTTTCTGCTGCTGAAACCTCTGCCTCTTGTTTGGAAGGGCCGCTGCCTTCGCCGACTTTTTCTTTGCCGAGAAAAACTCCGACCAAAAACACTTTATTGTGGTCCGGGCCGGTTTCAGACATTACTGCGTAAGCAGGGGTGATGCCTCTTTTTTCCTGGACGATTTCCTGGAGCTTGCTTTTTGGGTCAAGGTAAGCGCCTTGATTGATGATATTCGGTAGCTCCACCAAAACTTCGCGGGTAATAAAATCTTTGGCGACCTCGTAACCCTGGTCCAAATAAATTGCGCCAATCACTGCTTCGAGCGCGTTAGCAAGAATGACTTGGCGTGCGCGGCCAGTGTCTTTAGATTCGCCTTTGCTCATCATCAAATATTGTTCGATATCCAAACGGCGCGCGATTTCCGAAAGCATTCGATAGTTGACTAAAGCAGACCTGAAATTGGTCAGCTCGCCTTCCGGGTGCGGGTAATTAGTATATAAAAATTCCGTAGCAATTAACTCCAAAACCGCATCACCCAAAAACTCTAGTCGCTCGTTGTGCGGCAAATGAAAAGACCTGTTCTCATTTAGATAAGAACGGTGCGTTACTGCAGAGGTCAGCAAATCCGGATTCTTAAACTGGATTTTCAAATTTTTCTCAAATTGTCTTATATCCATACTGCTCTAAACAAAAAAGTGAAAAAATTCTACTCTGGTGGGCGGTATAGGATTTGAACCTATGACCCTCTCTACGTCAAAGAGATGCTCTACCACTGAGCTAACCGCCCTTGTTTTAAATCATTCCGCCAAAGACAACGGCTTCTTCTTCAGGAAATTCTTTTGCTTTTACCATCCTTAAAAAGAAAATCGTCCATGCAAAATTAGTGAAAGTATTAAGCACGGCATTTATGCTGACTAAAAGAATAACCAGCAATGAAATGATTATTGTAAAGACCGCAAAAAATAAAGGTGCTGCTACTGATTTTAGCAAAAAAGCTAATGCCAGCGCAAGCAGGCCAACCAGTCCCAGCAAGCTTGCAGACAAATAAAATAAAGTAAAGTAAATAATTGCCAAGGCAAAAAGCAGCAGCAAAGATTTGGTCCAATAAGTAAAAAACAAATCAAAGGCACTGCGCACTGCTGCCCAAAATTTCAAATCATAAACGACCATATAGCAGGCCGCAAAAATATTAACCAGTGAAAGCGTAATTGCCGCCGGCAAAAAAATTGCTGCGCCTAAAATCGAAAGCAATGTCCCCCGGAAGACCATTTGAATCGCAAACAAATACGCAATTGGCGCAAAAATCCATGCAAATATCAAAAAAGTGAGGATGCTCGTGCAAAAACCTGCCCAAAAAACTCGCCAAAGCGGCTTGTGCGTGCTTTTCAAAACGCCGCGCAGCGTAATCACTTCTTTTCTTTCTAAATGCAGCGCAGAATGGATAATCGCTATGCGCGCCAGCGCACCGAGCGCAAACAGGCCAAAGGATATTAACACCGTGCCAATAACTACCGAAACCAGCCTGCCGGGATGCAAAGTAACTGTGCGCCAAAATCCGGTTAAGCTTTGCTGGATATCTTCGGGGTTGAAATTAACGGAACGGATAAAATTTAGCGTGCCCCAGCCAGACAAAAATAAACCAAAAAACCATAAGAATTTATGGTTTTTGGTGTGTTCGTAAGCCCGATAAATAATGTCTGTGAGTTTCAAGCTTTGCATTATTTTTCTTCAGCTTCCTTTTTTACGTTATCCATCGCCGGATCAGCCTCGCTCTTCTTTGAAGCAGGAATAACATCATTAACTAAAGCTGTATATTCATCTTGCTCCAACGTTTCCTGCTCAATCAATTTTTTTGCGATCAAATCAAGTTTGTTGCGATATTTTGTGAGCACTTCAAGCGCGCGGGCATGGCCTTCTTGCATGATTCGAGTTACTTCTTTATCAATTTTTGCTGCAACTTCTTCAGAATAATTTCTTTGCTCGGCAATATCGCGGCCCAAAAAAACCATTTCGTGCGCATCGCCAAAAGTCATTGGGCCCATTTGATCGCTCATGCCATAAGCAGTCACTAAGCGGCGAGCAAGCTTTGTTGCCACCTGCAAATCGTTAGAAGCGCCGGTAGTCAGCTCATTGAAAACCATTTTTTCAGCCGCATAACCGCCCAGTGCAACTGCAATGTCATCCAAAAATTCGCTGCGGGTGTGCAAATGCTTGTCTTCGCTTGGCACTTTCATGGTGTAACCGGCTGCACGGCCGCGGGAAATTACCGAAACTTTGTGCACTGGATCAGCATTCGGCAAAACCGAAGCAACAAGCGCATGGCCGCCCTCGTGGTATGCGGTAACTTCTTTTTCTTTCTTCGAAAGCATATGGCTCTTTCGTTCTGGTCCAAGCATTACTTTTTCCACCGCTTCCTTAATATCGAGGTCGTTTATTTCTTTCTTGTTTTGGCGCGCAGCCAAAATTGCAGCTTCATTAATGAGGTTCGCTAAATCGGCACCAGAAAAGCCGGCAGTGCGTTCTGCGATTTTTCGCAAATCAACATCGCTTGCCAGCGGCTTGCCTTTGGCATGCACATTCAAAATTTGTTCGCGGTCATTAATGTCTGGCGGATCAATCACTACCTGTCTGTCAAAACGGCCCGGGCGAAGCAAAGCTGGATCCAAAACATCCGGACGGTTAGTTGCTGCAATGACGATAACATTGGTATCGGTCTCAAAACCATCCATTTCGACAAGAATTTGGTTTAAAGTCTGTTCGCGCTCATCGTGTGAACCGCCAAGCCCGGCGCCGCGCTGGCGGCCGACAGCATCAATTTCATCTATAAAGATAATGCACGGCGCATGGCGTTTTGCTTTTTTGAAAAGATCACGGACGCGGGAAGCACCAACGCCGACAAACATTTCCACGAATTCAGAACCGGACATATGGAAAAATGGCACATTTGCTTCTCCGGCAACTGCGCGCGCAAGCAAAGTCTTGCCAACGCCCGGCGAACCAAGCAACAATACCCCTTTTGGAATGCGCGCACCGAGCTGCAAAAATTTTTGCGGATATTTCAGAAATTCAACCACTTCTCTTAATTCTTCTTTTGCTTCTTTGACGCCGGCAACATCAGCAAAAGTCACTTTCTTTTTGCGATCATCCTGCAAACGCGCTTGCGACTGGCCAAAAGACATTGCGCGGTTGTTTGCACCCTGGACATTTCGCATGAAAAAATAAACTAAAACGCCAATGAACAAAAATGGGATCAAAAATGGCAGCACTGCGCTGGCAATAGACGAAAAGGCGCTTTGCGATTCGGGCTTGATGTCCACGGCATCAATCTTATCCAAAGGCACGCCGTAGTCCTTAAAAGTATCTACTAAAGAACGGCTCTTTTCTTGCTTTGTACTCGATTCCTGCTGGCCATTCTTTAAACTGACCAAGAGCCTAGTGTCTGTGTCATCAATCTCGATTTTATCCACTTGGCCCTGCTTAACCTGGTCTGCAACAGTTGAAAGAGGCACTGACTTAGGTTTAGTGCCCCCGAAGCTTACTGCTATTGCTGCAATAATAATGAAAACAAGTATTAAAATTCCAGTGCTTTTGAAGAATTTATTCATATATATCCTTTATAATAGCTATTTCTTTAAACGTCACTTGTCGAACTAACCAAAAAACGGAGTATAAGAATTATAATAATTGACCCGGCCAAAATCAATAGTGCCAGTTCCGTGCGCTGCACAGCTTTTCGGAGCACTTCAAAATAGTTGCCGAAAACAAAACCAAGGCCAATAGTAATAATTGACCAAACTGCTGCACCAGCAATATTCGAACGCATAAACTTTCGCATTGGCATTTTAAATGCGCCGGCTAAAATTGCGGTGCTGATGCGCGTGCCAAAAACAAATCTAGAAAAAAATATAGTTTTTGCGCCGTGCTGGCTAAAATATTTTTCGGCGCGCCTGATGCGGGAACGCGTCAGCAAAACCAGTTTGCCATAACGCTCAATGAAAGGAATGCCGCCTCTTTTGCCAACGTGGTACCAAATATTGTCGCCAACAATCGCGCCAAAAAAGCCAAATAATATAACGGCAAAAAAATTCAAGGCGCCAAGCCAGCAAAGAAACCCGGCAAGCAGCAAAATCAGCTCGCCTTCAAAGACTGTGCCTAAAAAAACAAAAGCATATCCATATTTGGAAATATACTCGAGAATTGCGTGAACATTATAAAGATGATGATGGAAAACTAAAATTTGATGGATCGGATGCACAATTTTTATTTACTGGTGCCGACGGAGAGACTTGAACTCTCACTCCCTTTCGGGAACATGGTCCTAAGCCATGCGCGTATGCCAATTCCGCCACGTCGGCTAAATCAATATCAATTCTAACACAATTAAGCCAATAAAAAAACTGTTCCTTTCAGAACAATTTTTTTATTTTTATTTATAATCCAAGGCCGCTTAAGAAGCCACTGCCACCGTTGGATAAGGCATTATTTACCACTCTGACGATAACGAATGAAAGGATGATAATTGCCAAACCAATTACGGCATTTGTAACTGTTTTGCGCCCCTTGCCTGCTTGTTCTTCGTTGCCCGCAGAGGTGATGTACTGGTAGCCGCCGATAACTATGTAAAGAATGGCGACAGTTGCAGCCAAGCCAAGCAAAATGTTAATGCCTCTTAGAATCACTTGGTTTACGGAAACTGGCCCGCCGCCAATCGGCACACAAAGACCTGTGCTTGGATCACGGTGCAATGAAGCATCGCCACAAGTAAGCCCTTTGGATGTGCTTACAGGATCAGCTGCAAAAAGCTTTTGCATTGGCGCTAACGAAACTAAATTCAGCACCAGCAGAAAACCAAGAGTAAAGATTTTAGTTTTAAGTTGTAATTTGATTGTATTTTTCATGGCTATTGTGACGTGCCGGACACACCTTTTACCACTACAGCAACGATAACGTATGAAAGGATAACTACTGCAATGCCAATAAGGGCATTGATAATGGTTTTTCTGCCTGCTGCTGCTTGCTCTTCATTGCCGGAGGAGATGATGTACCTGAAACCGCCAATAACCAAAAACAGCACAGCAACTGCAAATGAAACACCCAAAAGGATGTTAACAATCTTAACGATAAGATCAGTCGGTCCAGTAGCGCCGCAGCTTGCACCTTTTAGTGAGTTACAATCTGGCACTTGCAAATCAGATACCGAAGCAAAAGCATGCAGTGGAGCAAAAGAGCTGAAAGGCAAAAGGAAAGCTGTAACTGCAAGCATTTTATGCCCTAAATTTATAAAGTCGATTTTGTTTCTCAATCTTCTCACCCCCTTCCTTTCTCTATTGATTATATATCTATTGAAAAGCAAATTAAAGATGCTATTGTGCCGCTCTCAAAACCGCTCCAGTTTCTGTTTTTGGATTGAGGCGGATATAACATTGATGGTTTACCAGCAATACCGGACTTGTGGTAACTTTCGTGTCATCCGGCCAAATTTCCGAACCTGCTTCGCGCGTATGGCTATAGCTTATTGCGGCATCAAAAGTACTGCCATTATCATTTACCTTATCTGTAAAGCTGAAGTTTGCTGTTGGCTGGAATCGAACTGGCTTGCCGGAATCATCGGTCACAGGAATAAGCTGGGTATGATCGTCTGATTCAGTGAAAAGAAATTGCACCTTGGAATTGTTCTGGTCCAAACCATAAGCAACCAAATGGCCGGAAGAGTCACCTAACAATGGATCAAACGGACCATTGCTTTTCGCAGCTTGCTTATTAACGGAGCCGTCTGGATTAAATGGATAACCATCGGAGCTCACTAATGAATAATTGCTGTCAACGTAAATTGCAACGCCACCCTGCGTAACCTGCTGCTTTAAAGCGTGCTCAACAGAAACATTTGTTTGAAGTGCGAAATAGCTGCTGTCGATTGAAGGACAAAAAGTTTTTACATCATCATCAGATCCGCTGATATGGATTGTAAATAAATCCTGGCTCGGTGCGCTGGTGGTAATGCTGCTGGATAATCTATTAATTGCGAGCTTATTGTCCGAAGGTGGGGTACCACCGCTGCCCGGACCACTTCCGCCCGGTTGGCCTTCTGTAGTTTGGTCAGTGCCTGGCAAAGGCCCGGCGTTTTCGCTGTTTTTTACAGTATTTATAACTACGGCAACAATGCTATACGCAAGCAAAGCAATTGCCAAGCCAAGCACGGCGTTGGTAATCATTTTTCTGGCTGCGCCTGCCTGCTCTTCATTGCCAAGTGAACTTAAGTAGCGGAAACCAGCATAAACAATGACCAGCACCGCTGCCATTGCCAATATGCTTAAAATCAACTGAATAATCGAAATAAATATGCCGTTGGCAGAACAAGTGTGTACAGCAAAAAGCCCGGAGATCGGTGAGAGGTTGCTTGGTTGCGCACAGCCACTGCCAGTCGTTTGCGTTGTGGGCGCCGGCTGTGTTGTAGGAGTTCCGCCGCGAGTGTCCCCGCCAACACCGCCAGAAGCAAATGCCATTGCCGGAAGCAAAAGAGTTATGAAGAAAAATGTTTTTAAAATTTTGATCATTGCCGTTGGATTAGATTTTCAATGATAGCAACAATCGAATAAGCAAGCATTGAAACTGCCAAACCGATTATTGCCCATGTAATAGTCTTTTTTGCTCCGTTAATTTGTTCTTCGTTGCCTGCAGAAATGACCATGCGTGCGCCAGCATAAACAATCATGATTACTGCCACAATGCCAATCACTCCCAAAAACCAGGAAAATAGTTTTAATGCCTTTACCTTTGCGTCGTTTAGATTGTTAATGCCGCTAATAGGGTTACAGAGCTCATTTACTGAAGGATGATCAAAATTACATTCAGCAGCATGCATATACAAAGGATTCGCCGCAAAAGAGAAAAAACTGAAGACAATAAAAATTAGGATTTTAATTTTTTTCATTGTGTAATTCCTGGAAAATGAATTTTGCTTGTTCCAGGAGGCAAGCCAAGCTTAATTTGAAAAATAGAAAATATGATCGCTACAACCAGATAAGAAAGTAAAACAATAATTAAACCGATTATGGCGTTAGTTAATCCTGATTTTGCATTGCTTACTGCTTCAGAATTTCCTTGTGAGATGACCATTTGAAAGCCACGAAAAACAATCATAGCTACTGCAAAAATACCAGCGAAACCTATTAAAAAGTTTGTAACTTTGATAACCAGGTAAAAGATATCTACTAATTTGCAGGAGTTTTTATTATACGCATCAAGCCCCCCCGGCTGGTTAAGCTTTACCGGATCAGCATAAGTGGCTTCGTTGCCACCGCAAACAGCAATACTATCAATGGCATAAACAGGCTGAACAAGCGATATACCTAGTAGTAGGACCCAAATTGCGGTTTTTATTTTTAATTTCATTACGTCCTGCTTTGGCTAAATTATACCATAAATCAGCAATATTGCTTACTGGCTACTGCTACTTAATGCACTGACCTGTTGTGCGGCGGTGCTTAAAGCTTCGGAAACGCTTTGGCCGTGCAAAACAACACCATCAATCATGCTCGTAATTATTGAGTCAACTTTTGGTTGGTCAGCCTTGTAAAAACTCTTCGCGGTCAAATTTGCATTTGCAAAATCACCCACTTCCGCATCATTGATTTGACCGGCAATTAAATCTTTTCTGGACGCTGGCAACTTATGCCTTTGGTAATAACTATTTAAGCTGTCTTTTGAAACCATGCTTTTAATTAACGCCCAAGAATAATCGCTGGCCTTGGATTGCTTGGAAACGGCCAAACCCCAGTAATTTGCAAAATTAACACTGTTTTGGTCGAGATTTGGCTGCGGCACTGGCGCAACATCAAAGTTTAAATTCGGCGATTTTTGCAGAACATCAGCTTTTGTGTAGTAATAGCCATACATGAATGCGAGCTGGCCGTTTGAAAACGCATCTACAGAATAATTCGAGCGAGAATTCCAAGTATAAACATCTGAATTTGAGTTG
>CAZLFS010000001.1:0-7583 GCA_964559005.1 uncultured Candidatus Saccharibacteria bacterium | reverse complement strand
GAGAAAGATGTGAAGTAGGTTAAGGCATCTGCAGCTGGGTAAGTTTGGTTTCCCGAAGAGTCTGTGACAGCCTGATCAAAGGTTGCTTGGGTTTTGTCATCCGAATAAGGAATGGTGTGGTTCTGCAGCATTAACAAATAAAGAATGTCGTTCGCACGGTTAATATTTGTTGTCGTGCCCATTGCCACGCCGGAACGAGTGAAAAAGCCGGCGCCGTTTTGGCTCGTAACGCGCTTAACGTCCTGTTTTAGCTCATTCCAGGTTTTAGGCGGAGTAGCAATGCCAAAAGTGCCTAAAATATCCTTATTATAGTAAAGAGCCAAGGAATCAACGCTTAACGGTGCAGCGTAAACCTTGCCGTCGGCAATAAAATCATCAGAGGCGACATCCACAAAAGAATCCTTATAATCCTTAACAGTAATAACATTGCTTGTTGCCGGAATAAGCCTGTCTTTGTATTTTGGCAGCCAATCGTTATGGATCATGTAAACATCCGGACCCTGGCCAGAAGCCAATGCCTCTAATAAATCCTGCTCGTAAGTATCAACATTTTTTTCAGTGTAGTTGATTTGAACATTTGGATACTTTTGCTGGAAAGCCTCAAAAAAGGGATTCATGTTTTCGGTGTCTTCGAAAACTCCCCAAACATTCAAAACAACTGGCTTAGCATTGCCATTGTTGCTGCCGCCGCAACCAGTAGCTAACAAAAAAATTACAGCGCTGATTGCGAAAAGTTTATTTTTTAAGATATTTTTCATTTGCCTTTTGTTTCTTTTGAAAATTGTGCTTTTGCGATTTTATTCTAACATTTTACACTGGCAAAAACAAATTAATTGCCTAGCTTATATTGTAGCGCTTCAGTTAGGTGTTTTTCTGTGATTTGCTCGCAGCCCGCCAAATCAGCAATGGTACGAGCAACTCTGATCAAGCGAAAGTAAGTGCGTAAAGAGAATTGATACTTTACGTATGCGGCATTGATTAAATCTTGCAGCCTAAAATTAAGTTTACAGTGTTTTGCCAACTGCTTTTGTGAAAGCTTGGCATTTAACACATTTTGCCGGCGTTGTTGCCTTTCGCGCGCAGCGGCAACCCGCTGCATTATTTCCGCTGATGTTTCTTCTGCATTTTTTGCAAAGGGGCTGCTGCGGTATACTTTCAAGCATAAATCAATACGGTCGAGAATCGGCCCGGAAAGCTTGCGCTTATAGCTGATGATTTGCGCCATGCTGCAAGTGCACCTGCTTTGCTCATCGCCATAGTACCCGCAAGGACAAGGATTTTGTGCAGCAATTAAAATAAAATTGGCTGGAAAAGAATTGCTGCTGCGGATGCGGTCAACTTTGACTTCACCGCTTTCCAACGGCTGGCGCAAACTTTCAATAATGTTTTTTGGGAATTCCGCAATCTCGTCCATGAAGAGTATGCCAAGATGCGCCAAAGAAACTTCGCCAGGCTTGGGTATCCTGCCGCCACCCAAAAACGCATTTAAAGAAATGGAGTGGTGCGGGTCTTGGAACATTTTCAGGTGTTTATTTTGGATTAAACCCGCGGCGCTATAAATTTTTACGACCTCGAGCATTTCAAGTTCATTTGGCGGCGGCAGAATTGAAGCTGCTGCTTGTGCAAGCATGGTCTTGCCAGTGCCGGGCGGATCGGTCATTAAAATATTATGTCCGCCGGCAATTGCAATTTCTAAACCGCGCTTTGCAAAACTTTGTCCGATTATTTCAGAAAAATCAATTATTTTTGAAATGTTGAATGCCAGCTTTTCAAAACTTTTTAGAGCAATGCGGCTTTCCCCTGACAAATGCGCAATGACCTGCTCAAAATTAATCGCGCCATATATTCCAATTCCAGAAACAAAATAAGCTTCGGGGAGATTTTCTTCAGCAACAAAAATTTCCCTGAAACCTGCTTCTTTTGCAGCCAAAACCATGCCAACAATGCCTGAAACCGGGCGCAATCTGCCATCCAAAGCCAATTCTGCAAGAAAAAGCCGCCCTGAAGGGTCAAACTCGATTTGCTTCGAAGCATGCAATATTCCCAAGGCTATTGCCAGATCAAACTGCGTGCCGTACTTGTAAATTTCTGCAGGCGCAAGATTAATTGAAATGCGCGACAAGGGATATTTAAAAGAGGAGTTCTTGATGCAAGCACGAACGCGCTCTTTTGATTCGCGAATCGAAGCATCTGCCAAGCCAACAAGGTGCATGCTTGGCAAACCTTGCTGGACGTCAACTTCAACATCAACAATTTTGGCGTTCAAGCCGTTTAAAGTGGCGCAAAAAATTTTAGCTGACATAATGCCAGCATTCTACTACATCACGATTAAATTTTTATTAAAACATTAACAAAATGATGCCAGCGACAATATAGATATCTGCAAAATTAAAAATATTGCCCCAAAAAATGAAAATGAAATCGCGGACGTAGCCGAGCATTAAACGGTCGAGAATGTTTGAGAGCGCACCAACTAGAATTAACGCAAAACCAATTTTTATTTTTGCACTTCTCCTTTCTAATTTGGCAAACCAAACGAGAAGCAGCGCGAGCAGTAAAAGATAGCAAAAATAAATAAAAAAAGTTGGCAGATGCAAACTGAAAGCAAAATTATAATTCGGAAAAAGCTCTTTGCCAAAAACCGGACGGAGCAAATTTAAAAAGCTACCAAATTGCAAATGATAAGCAAAATATTTGGTAGCCTGGTCAATTAAAAATAAAGCGAGCGAAAGAAAAAATATTCGAAGATTAACTTTCATGATCAATACAAGTCTCGGCCCAAGGCAAAACTTCCAAACGCGATTCTGGAATATCTTCGCCGCCAATGGAACAAACGCCGTAAGTGCCGTTCTCGATTTTTGCTAAAGCAGCATCAATTTTTTCCAAATCACTTTTTAATTGCGCGATGATGTCCTGATTGACTTCATCAACTTCGACTTCGGTTGCTGCAGAGTCTAGATCATCGCCCATTTCCGTATGGCTTTGAGTATCTTTTAATTCTTCAGTCAACCTTTCTTTTTCTTCGAGCAGCTGCTCTTTCATTTTTTCCAAAAATTCTCTTGAGTGCATGTCATTAGTAGCTAGGTTAAAGTTTGTTAAGTTCATTATATAGGAATTTAAAATTATGAAAAGCCCTCTGGCTTCTTGGCAACAAAAAAACGCGATCGCGCGCTTATGCCAACTGCTCCTAAAAACGAAATAACGCCCACCAACATAAGGGCCGTAATAAATATATTGCCCGTGAATTGAATGGGCGTTATGATGGCCGATTCGGCGGCTTTTTACCGCAGAGGATGCAGGGCTTAAACCTTTTAAGCCCTAAACCCTCTGCAGTAGAAAACACTTGCATAGAATCAACCAGAAACGCTTGTGACTAAGTCGTAGTCCCAAACTATAAACCTTGTACTTCTCTTATGGTCTTTCGACCTAACAAACTGTTCTTTTTATTTTATTTTTGTTTTTGTATAAAAATTTTTGCGCGGTTTAGGAAACCACGAGAACCTTCATTTTTGTTTTTGTTTTCATGCAGCCTGCGACTTACAGGCTATAACGAGAAGTGACAAGAGAGCTGCCTCGGAGAAATTTTGCTTCGGAGCAGGTCCCTGTTTACAGTTCGGTTTTGTTTTTGTTGTCAAAGTGCTGTGAATAACTTAGTACATAAACATATTAACAAATTTTTTAGCAATTGTCAACGATCCGTAAAATTTTGGCTTAGCAAAAAGCAAAATTGGCAAATTACTTGCCAATTTTTGCTATGCATATGCTGTGGAAAATCCCGGGATATCAACAGGATAACCCAAAATAGCAGCTTGTAGCTCGCAACTAATAGTTGCCGCCTACTAATTCCACAAATGGCAGCGATTTTAAATACTCAACAAAGTATTTGCCGTACTCTTTATGGATTTTTGGGTCGAGGATATAAACCTTTTCCAATTCCGGACCGTAAAAGAACTTTATCAGCGAATGAAAATTGTATAGCGCGCGCGGAATATTGAAATCTAGGAATTGATTGTCGTAATTTTGCGCTTGAGCGGCAAAAAGCGGATGTGTAAATTGCTCAAAAGGCAAACGCGTCAATATTAATGTTTTTACTTTAAGCCTCCGGCCATATTGTTTAAGCAAAAAAGTGTCTGTAGCGATCAAGAGACTGTTTTCATTGATGCCAAAATTCTCCAGGAGCTTAGTCGTTCCGCCGGAATAGCTTTGAGCGCAAACTTTAAAGCGTTCTTGCAGCGATTTAAAGTTTGTTTCATAGAAATTTTTCAGACTTTGAACATTTGGCAGCAGCAAAGCTGTGGGGTAATTTGAATTGCCAAGCAAATTCAAAATATCTTTTGTTTCATAGGACTGCTTGGCAATGATAACTTCAAACTTTGGCCGCAATTCCTGTTGGCCAACCACTTGCAAGCTGAAATGCTTTAAATTTAAACGGTGCACAAAGTATTTGATCAGGCTGTCTGAACCGAGTGAAGCAGTAAAAGTAATATTAGGAAATGCGCCTAGCTTTTCAGCAGAAATTTTTTCCAAGCTGATCGGGCTGGACATAAAAGCCAAACGGTTCTCGCCTATTTCTGCCCAGCGCACTTCGTCCGCGCCGGCGCTAAAAAATTTCCTCAAGTGTGAAACGTGCTCCGCAAGGCGCTCGGAATTTAATTGCTCGTTGATTTCCGAAATTTTATCGCAGAGGTTCAATGCCGCACTTTTAATAATTTCATAGGAAGAGTTAGCCAACACCGTGTTGTTAACAGTGATGTTCGGTGAAACATTGTCGATTCTCTTCCAATGCAGCATTGCCAAACCAAAAAACAAATCAACCTGCGCATATGCCTGTTCCACTAATTCGGCAAATTCTTTTTTCCCGAATTTGGTGTACGGATCATAAACCTGCTTTAAAGAATAAATAAAGTCATTCCATGAAACTTTACAGCTGGTGACATAAGTAAGCGCCTGCTCAAAATTATTTAAATCCAAAATAACCACCTTGCGGCCAGATAAAGCTTTGCCAAGGTTCATATTTATAAAATCAACATAATCTACTGCGATTATTTTTTGTTTAACATCAATGTTCCATTTCAACTCCTGCTTCGGCTTGTATGAAATAAGTGAACGGAACGGCGCGCCATAAAATGAAAAGTTAATGTCACTGATCACGCTGGCTTGCCAATTGGTGCGCTGCCAAACGCAAATTTTTGCAAAAAATAATCTTTGCTCAAACGAGGCGGCCTTTTTCAAATTCTTTTCGAAATTTTCTGGATTAAAAAGGTCGCGATTGTCGAAAATCGGATAAGCCAAGCCCTGCTGCCATAGTTGATAAACGGCCTTTTTGCTTGGCAAAACCAGCAATGTTTTGGTGCGTATTTTCTTTAAAGCGCCGTAAACATAACTATGGTGATCATAACCCAGCGGGAAGCAAATAATGGCATTTGGCTGCCTTAAAGCATTGGCCACTTCCGGGCTTTGCAGCAAATGCGCTTCCTCTTTTTTTGCCTGCAAAGGTTTTGCTTCCAAAGCATAAGATAAAATCTGCGCCAATTCTTTTGTTTCTTTTGAATCCAAAATCTTTTGCAGCTGTGCATTAAGCTCACTTTCAAAAGAAGCATGATGTTGCAGCAATCTTTCCAAAACAACAATTGCCGCTTTTGCATCAGCAAGCGCACGATGCGCGTCCTTATGTTCAACTTCGCAAAAATTCATCATCGCTTCCAAATTGTAGGAGGTGTGCGTAGGCAAAAGAACTTGCGCGAGATCCAAAGTGTCTATCCACTTGCCGGAAAATTTAATGCCAAACGCTTCCAAAAATTTTGTATCAAAATTAATATTGTGCCCAACTATTACAACGTCCTGCACAAGCCGTTGCACCTCTTCACGCTTCTCCGAAAACAAAACCGAAGCATCGAGCTCCTCTTGAGTAATTCCTGTTAAAGCAAGGATGCGCGGCGGCACTTCTTTTGCCGGTTTGAAAGTTGATTGCCAATCCTGCAAAATTTTTATTTTGCCATTTTCAAAAACAAAAAAAGACATGCCAAGCTCAAGCAAATCGCCGATACTCGGATCAAAATCTGAAGTTTCAATATCCAAGCTGCAGTAAATTTTTTCTTTTATGCTTTTCATAAAAAAATAAAAGGGCCTCCTGCCCTTGAATCAATTATAACAAAAATAGAATAAAGAATACAGAAGACAGAATACAGTAAAACGAAGGTCAAAAAACTAAGAACTTCCTCAATTCAAAGTTCCCAGTCTACTTTATTCTGTATTCTTTATTCTTCTGTATTTACCGGAACTTCGCCGGCAGCAAATTTCTTGCGCACTTCCTTATCAATCTCATTCAATATTTTTTCATTTTGTTTGAGAAAAGCCTTCGCATTCTCGCGACCAACGCCAAGCTTTGTACCACCAAAAGAAAAAGTGTTGCCGTTTTTTGTGATCACGCCGTAAGCTGTTCCAGTATCCAACAAATCGCCGGATTTAGAAATGCCTTCATTGTACATGACATCAAACTCTGCAATTTTGAACGGTGCGGCCACTTTATTTTTAACGACTTTAACCTTTACGCGCGAGCCGATTATTTTTTCGCCGAGCTTAATTTGCGCTGCCTTGCGCACTTCCATTCGAACTGAAGCATAAAATTTTAATGCATTGCCGCCAGTGGTGGTTTCCGGATTACCGAACATCACTCCAATTTTCATGCGGATCTGGTTGATAAAAATAACCGTACACTTTGATTTAGAAATAATGCCAGTGAGCTTACGCAAAGCCTGGGACATTAAGCGCGCTTGCAAACCCATGTGGCTATCACCCATTTCCCCCTCAATTTCCGCGCGAGGCGTTAAGGCTGCGACCGAGTCCACGATAATTATGTCTACGGCATTGCTGCGCACCAGCGTTTCGACAATATCCAAGGCCTGTTCGCCCGCATCCGGCTGGGAAATAAGCAAATCATTCAATTTTACCCCGATCCTGCCAGCATATTCCGGGTCTAAGGCATGCTCCGCATCAACAAAAGCTGCAACGCCGCCCTTTTTCTGCACTTCTGCGATCATATGCAAGGCCAAAGTGGTCTTTCCGGAGGATTCTGGACCATAAATTTCAACAATTCGGCCCTTTGGGATGCCACCAATGCCCAAAGCCAAGTCCAATGAAATGGACCCGGTAGGCGTGCTTTCCACGCTCATCGTTTTATTTTCTTCAAGGGTCATTATTGAACCCTCACCGAATTTGTCGCGAATTTGTGATAATGCCGCTGCGACAGCTCTTTCCCTGCCATCAACACTAGTTTTTTTCTGAATTTTTGTTGCCATAAATGATTTAAAATTAGTTGTACATTTATATTAACACACCGAGATTAAAACCATATTAAGCCGTGCTGTTACTTCACAACGTTATCAATCGTAAAAGGTATATCTCTCAAAACCTCACCCGGCCTACCCAACGCTCCCAAATCCTTATCATTTAACTTAATGTGGGTTGAGCCAGCATCACCAGTGCTTAATAAAATTATATTGTGCGCAGTGTAAATTTTGCTGCTGCCAGCAATAAACGTTTCATCTTGTTCCGGACCGTTATCGATTTTAGTGGTTACCCAA